>JAAZOE010000569.1 GCA_012797915.1 Candidatus Zixiibacteriota bacterium
AAAGACGGTGATTTCGTTTAAGCGGTAGAACAGGTCTTCGCGGAACCGACCCCGGCTGATCGCCTCTTCGAGGTTGCGGTTGGTGGCGCAGATAATCCGGACGTCGACGTGGATGTTGGTAATGCCGCCGACGCGGACGAACTCCTGCTGTTCCAAGACCTGTAGAAGTTTGGACTGCAATTCCAGCGGCATGTCCCCGATTTCATCGAGGAACATCGTTCCCTTATTGGCCACCTCGAACCGTCCCGGTTTGGTCTTGTGCGCCCCGGTGAAGGCGCCCTTTTCGTAGCCGAACAGCTCGGCTTCGAGCAGATCGCGCGGGATGGCGGCGCAATTGACCTTGGTAAACGATTCATCCCGACGGCTGGAAATGGTGTGGATCATCCGGGCGATGATTTCCTTGCCGGTGCCGGATTCGCCGCGGATCAGGACGGTCAATTCCGAATCAGCCACCTGTTCGACCAGCCCCTGGACCTGGACGATCTTCGGGGAATCGCCGATGAAGGCGTCATAAAGCGACTTGGCCCGCAGCTCGGTCCGCAGATGGGTGACTTCCTGCTTGAGCCGGTTCTGCTCCAGGATGGCATTGATATGGATTTCGACTTCCTTGATGTCGAACGGCTTCTTGATGAATTCAGCCGCCCCGTTTTTCATCGATTCGACGACATAATGGGTCTCATCGTGTCCCGACAGCATAATGACCTCGGGACGATTGTCCAATTTGTTCAGCTTCTTGAGGACATCGATCCCCGACATTTCGGGCATCTTGATATCCAGCAGGACCAACTGGGGTTTTTCGATGGTGACCATCTGAAGCCCTTCGGCCCCGCTGGTGGCCGAAACGAATTCGAAATTGTTGGACAGCCCCTCGGACAGCAACCACTTAACCTTGGGGTCGTCGTCGATGACCAATATTTTGGGACGATCCTGCTTCATATCGTTCTTAAAATACTATTCGTCATTCCTTCCCAAAAATCAAGCCCGGCTGGTCGAAAAACGTCACTTTTTTTGCAATCTTTTGCAACTGGATTTAATACGGGAGGTGGAGGATAAAGGTAGTCCCCTCACCGACCCGGCTTTGGACCTCGATTTTGCCGCTGTGGGCGGAAATAATCCGTTCCACGACGGAAAGTCCCAATCCCGTGCCGGTTTCCTTGGTGGTGTAATACCGGTCGAAGATGCTCCCCTTGTCCTTTTCGCTGATACCGCAGCCGGTATCGGCGATTTCGATTCGGATCATAGGGCGATTGTCATGATCCTGCTTGAGGGCGCGGAGTCTGATCGTGCCGCCTTCGGATCCGATGGCATCGATGGCATTGATGATCAGGTTCAGAAACATTTCCATGATTTGATTTTTATTGACGAACAACTCCGGAAGGTCCGGTTCGAATTCGGATTGACAGGTAATCCGGTTTTTCTCCATATCCGGTTTCACCAGATGGGCGGCGCGGGTCAGGACGGCGGCGATATCGACCCGTTAGGTCTGGTACTTGTTGGGGTTGGAAAAATCGACCAGTTCCCGAACCAGTTCATTGATATGCAGAACCTCTTCCTCGGCCGTGCGGAACAGGTCATTCCCTTCGGCCAGTTCCGGCCAACGGGAACGAAGGATTTGCAGGGAGCCGCGGATATTGGTCAGGGGTTTGCGCATGTCATGGGAAATCTCGGAGATCATTTTCCCCATGGTCAGCAAGCGGGTGGCGTTGAGAATCGACCGTTCCCGTTCATACATGGTGGCGGCCTGCCGGGCAATCAAGCCGGCGATATTCTCATCTTCCTCGGACAGGCGACCGGTCTGGCTGGAAGCCAGACAAAAGACATAGGCCAATCCGGTGCCCCCGTAGATCAGGGTAACGCTGAAACTGGCGGTGGGGATATGCGATTTTTCGGTTGGCGGCAGATGCGACAGAATCAGATCGCGGACCCCGGCCGGTGTGGCCATCCGGGCCGGGTCGACCTTGACGGAGAAATCGAGGTCAATTCGGGTATTGCCGGCGCTGCCGGCAAAGGTCAGGGTGCTGTCCTTGTCGTTCCAGCGGAACCAGAGGGACAGCTCGGCCGGCATCAGGTTGCGGATGCCCCAGAAGATGATTTCCTGAAGGTTTTCAGCCGACACCGCCCGGGACATGGCATCGGCGATATCCTGCAGGGTGGTCAATTCGAGGACCCGCCTTTCCAGCTTATGGAAGGTTTCGGCGTTGGCGATGGCGGCCGCCGCTTGTCCGGCGAACGTGACCAGGAGTTTCAGGTCATGCTCGCCGAACGGTTCCCCTGATTCCCGATGGGCGATGTTGATGACCCCGATGACCTCGTTCTTGACTTTCAGCGGCGCCGACAAAAGCGAGGCATGGCCGTACCGCTCCGGCCGGTTTTCGCGTTTGAACCGGGGATCGCGACCGACATCGGTGACGAACAGCGGGTCGCCGTTCTGGGCGACATACCCGGCAATGGAAGACCCGATCGGCAGGCGGGTGGTGCGGATGACTTCCTCTTCGAGACCGATGGCGGCGGCGATGGTCAGAAAGGTCCGGTCGTCGTTAAGGAGCATGATGGAACCGATGCGGGCATGGAGAACCTCGGTGCAGAGTCGGATGATCATGTCGAGGAGGACATCCAGCTTGATAGTCGAGCCGAGCGCCCGGCTGGCCTCATAGAGAGCGTTGATCTCCGCGAAACGGGCTTCCAGTTCGGTGTTCTTGCTTTGCAGGGCGGTCAACAGGAACGTCCGCGCTCGTCCGAGTCTCCGTTTTTCCAGGCCCCGCTTGATGACCAGTTCGAGCTGGGGGAATTCGACCGGTTTGAGCAGGTAGTCATAGACCCCCTGGTTGATCGCCTCGATGGCCGATTCAAGGGAACCGTACCCGGTCATGAGGACGACCAGCGCTTGGGGATCGACGGTGCGGGCCAGCCGCAAAAGATCGAGACCGGTCAGGCCGGGCATCTTGATGTCGGAGAGAATTAGGTCGAACCGGCCGGTGCGGATTTCATCGGCCGCCTCGCCGCTGTTCTGAAAGGCGGCCACCTCGTAACCGGAATCGGTTAACAGGGCGGACAGAGAATCGCATATTCGCTTCTCATCGTCGATGATCAGAATCCGTTCCTTGATTCCTTTCGGAATCTGGGTATCTTTTCCGCCGATAATGTCCATCGTCAGGCCGGGTCCTTTCCCTTGGTGTCGACCGCCGGGAGGGTGATGGTGAAGCAACTGCCGCCCTCCGGCAGATTGTGCGCCT
>JAAZOE010000570.1 GCA_012797915.1 Candidatus Zixiibacteriota bacterium
AATTTCTTGTACACCAAATTGCCGACGCCCAGGACTTCATTGTCCACGATCAGTTTGGCGTCGGCAAGATTGGCTTCCAGTTTCAAGGCGGCGGAACCTTTTCCACCGGAGGCGGCTGCCGGAGCAGTTGCGGCCGGGGTTGAACCGGATTATTGTCTCACCGGCGCAGGCTCGGGGGTCCCGGTGACGGCCGGAATCGGATCTCCCGCGGCGGCGGAATATTGACCGGCCGCATTCGGCTGCGGTATTAGGGCGATGGTGGTCACCTGGTCGTCCACCACGGAGACGTTATCAGTCTTCAGGGAGCCATCGGGCAGCTGACACCGGATGACATAGGTCCCGGTGGGAACCTGTTCGAAGCGGAAAAATCCGAAGCCATCGACGGTGGTATTCTGACCGGCTTCCGGAAGGCTGATTTTGGCGCCGGAGCGGATCGGGCGGCCGTCCTGATCCACGACCACGCCGACGACGTCGCCGACGCCCGGCAAGGTTGGGGAAAGAAATTGGGCCGCGATAAACACGACCGCCACCAGAACGGCGGCGGCAAAACCGGCAAAAATGTATTGCGGTTTGACTTTCTTGGGGCGCAGGAGATAGTGCCGGTCCCCAATAACCAGTTCATCGCCGGTGGCTGGTTGATAGGCGCCGGTCAATTGAATGACATTTTTGCGGAAGTAGGCCGGGTGACGGACCGGCGGCGACTGAAGAAATCCTTCCGGTTCTTCGGGATTTTGGGCGGCCTGGTCAGTTGCGGCCGCCGCCGGGATGGCGGCGAGGGCGATTTTTTGCGTCGCCTCGGCGGTCGGCCTTTCGATCGGATTCTCCGGCGATGGTTCACTGGGGGGAGGACCGGACATTTTGCGGAAAAGAGCCGAGGCATCCTCGGCCGTAATCTCGTCGCTGTCTTCCGGTTCGGCATAGAATGACGAACGGATCTTTTCGGCTTCCTCGGCTGATAACTTATGCATCTGGGCGGTTCCGCCGTCGGCCTCGGCCGGAGCCGGTGCTGCCGGGCCGTCTTCCGCCTTTTGTTTGCCGACGGTTTCACTCTCGGCGTTTTCGTTCCGGGCGGTTTCGTCCCCGGCACCCATCATGTCTCCGGGATGGCAGATTTCGAGATTCTCGCCGACCGGAGAATCCCCTTCCTGAAGCGGCTCCTCCGTTGCGGCAGAGGCGGGTTCATCGGGGAGTCTGACTTCGGGAACGGATTCCTCGTCGTCCTCCGGGCGGGTCGGTTTTAGCGCGGCGCCGCAATTGGGACAAGACGTGGCGGAATCGTCCGGCGCCTGATATTTGCATATCTGACAAATGGACAAGGATACTCCTTTCCCTGATTTTCCACTAAACAATTTATCGGCCGTTCAGTCTTATTCTTGAATTATCCGTCGGCGGGGTCGACGGCCCATGACCAGAATGGTCAAGGAGTTAGCAGATAATTTCGTAAAAACGGCTTGACAGAGCCGCGCCGGCCGAATACATTTGTGTTTTGTTTTTTTGACCCGTTGACCGGGAGGATGGTTAGATGAATATCAGCGTCAGGCATCTGTTGTTCCTGCTTGCAGTTAGCGGCTTTCTACTGGTTGCCGTGGGGTGTTCCCAGAAAGATGATGTCGTCCAGCCGAAGCAAATGGCGACGATCATTCTGGAACCGAGTCAGCTTCCCACCCTGGACACCTTGTATGCCTATGAGGTATGGATGGTTGCCATAGACGGCGGGGATTCGACTTTCACGTCCCTGGGAAAATTCCTCTGGAACAACTACTGGAATCGGTTTCTGACCCTGGACGGCGAAGTCATGTCGGGTTCGTTCGACGTGCCCGCCCCCTGGTACGACTACGATCGTATCATGATTTCGATCGAAAATCGCGTCGACCCCGATCCGCTGGCTCCGTCCGGAACCATCCTGGCGATCGATGACGTCATCGATCCGACCACCCGGCCCATACGGATGAAATTCCCCGGATACATGTTCGAAGCGCTCGGGTATTATTTCGTCGGGACGCCGACCAACGACACCTCGGTGGCCGATGCGCTGGATGACGTCGATGACGCTCGCGGCTTGTGGTTGTGCTCCCGGGCCCTGACCCAGCGGCAGATGCAGGATACACTGGGCATCGATTCCTTCACCGTCCGGCAGACGGAACAGGATATGAACAACAAGTACACCCCGGATACCATCGGTATTGCCGGGTGGGTGTTGCAGGACAGCGTGATGGTCATCATCGGCTACGACACAATTTGGGATCATCGCCGGATCGAAATCACCTATATCGATACGGTCGATACCAACCATGGGTACGTGTTGTCCATCGAGCCGGATACCACCCCGACGGTTACCCATGAATACTATGCCTATGGGGCGCCGTTGGAAAACCTTCCGGATATCAGGCCGTACGGCTGGCGATACAATATCTGGGTGATGCTGGATCAATCGGGTGATTGGAATTATGGTCTCGAGAAGATGGTTCCTTTCGGTTATGAAGGACAATGGCGGTGGACCGGGGACACGACCTGGGGCGTTCTTCCGCTGGGGGCGTTCAACCGGGCCGACTCCGCCGACCTTGCCAATCCGTATATCAGCAATCGGGAAGTGCCCAATTATCCCGGTGAGGATTTTGTCATCGACGCCGGCGGACTCGCCAACGTCAATCTTCGCCGACCGGTCAGCGGGTTCTGGGGCAGCGTTGTCGTGGGCATGGAGCCGGATCCGGAAAAGCTGACGATCGACCCCACCCGGAATTTCCCGCTCGTTTTTCTGGCCGATTCGCTGCGATCAGGACTCAACGCGCCGGATGAATATCGGTCGCCGCATCCGCTTCATAATTGGAGCCAGACGATGCCGGTCATCGGCGTGACGGTGGTCTTCAAGCAATAATCGGTTTCCGAGGCAGATATGACCGGCCGGGGAGAGCGTCTTCCCGGCCGGTTTTTTTATGTCCGTTTGTGAAGGGAGAAGGCTTGCGGACATCGGTGCGGCCGATTATATTCGCATGCTGGAGGATTTGATCGGAAGGGGTTTGTGAATCGGTCGCTGGCGGCGGCGGGCGGGCAGCGATTTCGCGACGAGGCGTGAATAACCGCGGCGGCGGATGGTACATATTGATACACCATCGGTGACCGGGACGTATTACCTTGGCCCCGGTGGAAAAGTTGAAACAATGTCATCGGGAAACCGTCAAACAGGGTAAACAGGAAGCAAGGCAAAGGGTGCAGGTATGGAATTGAAGCAGGGTGATTCTCCAACGGAATCGTCGGCCGACGGCACTGGGCAGCCGGCGGCCGGAATCTGGTCGACTATTATCGGTGTGTTCTCGGCGCCGACACAGGCTTTTGCGCGGTATAATCAAAATCCGAGCATCTGGATCCCGCTCATCCTGACGGTCGTGCTGGTTTTCGTTTTTTCCGGCATCTTCTCTCCGTATCAAAGCCGGGCCAGTCTGGCGATGATGCGGCGGTCGCCCAGCATTGCGCCGGAGATGCTGCAGATGATCGAACAGCAGTCGGCCAACAGCGGCTTCCTGCAGGGGGCGGCAACCGGCGCGATCACCGCCGTGATCGCCGGCATCCTGGCCGCCTTGTTGGCGTGGCTGGTCGGGACGTTTTTCTTCGGCGGCACCACGACCTTCAAGAAAATCTGGGGGGTGACACTGCTGGGTGGATTGATCGGGGTCGCGGGCAAGTTGCTGCTGTTGCCGCTGGTCGTGGCCAAGAACAGCGTCACCGTCTCGCTGGGACCGGCGGCGTTGTACCCGGCCAAGGATATCACCTCGATTCTGTACATGATCCTGATGTTTTTCGACGCGTTCACCATCTGGGCCATGATCGTCACCGGCATCGGGTACGGGGTTATCTTCGCCTTTTCACGGGGCAAGGGGATTGGCGTCTCCGTCATCGTCACCCTGGTGGGGATGATAGCCGCCCTGGGATTGGCGGTCATCGGCATGAGTTTCGCGGGTTTGGATATTCATTTTCTATGAGCCTGTATAGAGGTAGGGTATGAAAAGACTGACAGCGTATTTGCTCGGACTGTTGCTGCTGGCCGGCATTTCGAAGGCCAGGGTATATTCCCTGCAGGAGTGCATCGAAATGGCCAGGAAGACCGACAAAAATGTGATTACCGCCCGGAACAGCGTCCGCACGAGCAGCGACGCGGTGTGGGTGAATGGGGGACAGTTTTTGCCGTCGGTCGGCGTATCCGGGTCATATCGAAAGACCGATCGGGGTCCGACCTCACCGCAGGTGTACAGCACCGGCGGCGCCGTCATCGTCTCCCCCGGCGAGCCCGGTTTCACGATCAAGAGTTACTCCGCCGGTTTTTCCGTCGACTATACGCTGTTTGACGGCCTGCAGAACGTATGGAATTACTATAAAAGCCGGGCCAATAAAAAGGCGGCCGAATATGATTACGCCGAGGCCGTGGCCTACCTGGTCTACAACGTGAAGGGACAGTATTATTATGTCCTGAAAACCATGCGGGACCTGGAGGTCGCCCGGGATGCCGTGAGGCGTTCGGAGGAGCTGTTGAAGCTGTTCGAGGAGAAATACGCGCTCGGCTCGGCCTCGCTGTCGGAAGTCCTCAAACAACGCGTCCAATACGGCACGGATCAATTGACGCTGGTGACGGCGGACAAATCATACAAGTCGGCGCTGGATAACCTGGCCGTGTTGGCGGGCCTGGAGCCGGGCGGCGATTTCGCAATCGCCGACATGGAACTCCAGAAGGAGGACATCGGCGAGGTCGACGCGTACGTTCGGCGGGCTTTGGCCGAACACCCCACAGTGCTGTCAGCCCGCGAAGGTATCGCCGCCTCGAAATTCGGCGTGCGGTCGGCCTGGGGTCAGTTTCTTCCCACGCTCTATTGGGGCTATTCGTACGGATGGAGCAAGAACAGGTGGGCGGACATGAAGAAATTCGGGCCGGAAGATCATTCGGGAACGGTCTCCCTGTCGCTTCAGTACCCCATTTTCAGCGGTTTCACGCGGAAGGCATCGCTGAGCGGAGCCAAGGCCGGACTGTCCAACGCCCGGGCCTATGACCTGCAGGCTCGCAACGGCGTCGTCCGCGATGTCCGCGAAGCCCATCACGGGATCAAGCTGGCCGAGGAGACGATGAAGCTGTCGGCCGAAACCGAGGCGGCGGCCAAAGAGGACATGGATCTGGTGCAGGCCAAATACAATCTGGGGGCGGCGGCGCTGTGGGAACTGCTGGATGCCGAGGTAAGTCTGAAGACGGCCCAGTTCAACCGAGTCAAGGCGGAATTCGATTACGCGCTGGCATTGGCCAAACTGCATTATACCATGGGTGAGCAATAAGCCCGGCGGGAATCGGTGTAAAGGTGACAGGCATGAACAAAAAAGGCAAGAAGAAGTACCTGTGGATCGGCGGAATCGTCCTCGTGGCGGTGATTCTGGTGGTCGTCAACCTGCTGCAGTCGGGCAACGGCGCCGTCATGGTTCAGACCAAGAAGGCGTTCATCACCGATGTCACGGCGGTTGTCTCCGGATCGGGGACGATTCAACCCAAGACCAAAATCAACATCACCTCGGAAGTCAACGCGGCGATCATCAGCATTCCCGTCAAGGAAGGCGATTTTGTCTCGCGCGGCCAGGTGTTGCTGCAATTGGATACGGTCCAGTTGAAGGCCGATATGCAGTCGGCGTTGTACAACTATAATGAACTGGTGGCCTATCTCGACGGATCGCGCGTCCTTTTGGACCAGCGCCAGGAGGAGTACCGGCGGCAGAAGGACCTGTTCGACAAGAAACTGACCTCTGAGCAGATGTACAAGGACGCCTATTATGCCTGGAAAAACCAGGAAGCCAGCGTCGGCGCCATGGAACAGCAGAAAAACGCGGCCGCGGCGCGGCTGGAAAAGGCCCGCGACAACCTCAGCAAGACGACCATTCGGGCGGCCATGGACGGAATCATCACTTTGATCGACTGTGAAGAAGGGGAAATCGCCCAGGCGCAGACGCCCTATTCCCAGGGCAAGACGCTGATGGTCCTTTCCAATCTGTCGAATTTCGAAGTCGAGGTCGATATCGACGAGACCGACATCGCCGACCTCGATGTGGGCCAGAACGCCAAAATCGAAATCGATGCCTTCCCCGACACGACATTCCCCGGCACGGTGGTGGAGATCGGCAACACCGCCACCGCCGCGGGGTACGGTTCCACCGACCAGGGGACGAACTTCAAGGTGAAAGTGGCCCTCAACGATATCAATCCCAAGATCCGGCCGGGGATGTCGGCCACGGTCGATATCACCACCAAGGAACACAAGGAGGTCGTGGCCACTCTGATTCAGGCGATTGTGGTCCGGGAGTTCGATCCCGACTCGTTGAAGAGCAGTGAGGCCGAGCCGGCAACGGGGACGTCGGCCGGCGAGGTTGCCGCTTCCCCGATGTCATCGGATTCCGCCTCGCCGGGACCGGCGGGTGCCAAGAAGAAGGTGGAACGGAAAGGGGTTTTCACCCTTCGCGAGGGGAAGGCCCGGTTTGTCGAAGTGCAAACCGGAATCGCCGACAAACAAAACATCGAAGTCATCTCCGGTCTGGCCAAGGATGACGAGGTCATCGTCGGCAGTTTCCGGATATTGCGGACGCTGACCGAAGGCGCGGCCGTCAAGGTGGACAACACCCTGCTGGAAAGGGATAAAGAGAATGAGTCTCATTGAGGTTGACGATCTCTGGAAAACGTACGAGATGGGGCAGGAAAAGGTCCATGCCCTGCAGGGGATCACGCTGGCCATTGAGAAGGGGGAGTATGTCGCCATCATGGGGCCGTCGGGATCGGGCAAGTCGACCCTGATGAACCTCATCGGATGTCTGGACACCCCCTCGCAGGGAACGTACAAATTGAACGACACCCCGGTGGCCGATCGCAATGACGACGAACTGGCCCGGATTCGGAACAAGGAAATCGGCTTCGTTTTTCAGACCTTCAATCTTCTGCCGCGGGCGACCGCCCTGCATAACGTGGAGTTGCCGTTGATTTATAACGGCACCAGCGGGGAGGACCGGCGGCGCAAGGCGATCCAGGCGATGGAAATCGTCGGCTTGGCCGACCGGATGCTGCATAAGCCGAATGAACTGTCCGGCGGCCAACGGCAGCGGGTGGCCATCGCCCGGGCGCTGGTCAATAATCCGTCGATCGTTCTGGCCGATGAACCGACCGGCAACCTGGACAGCACTACCGGCAAAGAGATCATGGGCCTGTTGGCCGAGTTGAACCGGCAGGGAAACACCCTGATCGTGGTGACGCACGAATACAACATCGCCAAGATGGCGGAACGGATCATCTATCTCCGCGACGGCAAGATCGAGAAAGAAGAACTGCGCTCGGCCGTACCGAGCTGAAAGAAGACGGTATTACGTGGAGACGATTAAAATCGCCCTCGCCGCCCTGTGGGCCAATCGGCTGCGGTCGACACTGACGCTTATCGGCGTGGTCATCGGCGTCGCCTCGGTTATCACCATCATTTCGGCTCTGGAGGGCTTGATGGCGGGAATCGAGGACCAGATGAAGATCCTCGGTCCGCAGACCTTTATCGTCACCAAATTCGGTCTGATCACCGATTTTGAAGGGTATCTCAAGGCGCTGAAGAAGAAAGACCTGACGATGGAGGACCGCCGGGCGGTGGCGGCGGGCTGTCCGGATTGTGAAGAAGTCGGCGCTTCCTATGACAGCCAGGGAACGATCAAACGGGGCGGCAACGGCCTGCGCAACGTCTCGGTCAGCGGATGTACGGCCGATATGCTGTCGATTTTGTCGCTGGAGGTCGCCGAGGGGCGGTTTTTCACGCAGGACGAATACGATCGCAAGAACCAGGTGGCTTTCGTCGGGCCGACCATCGTCGAGGAACTCTGCCCCGGGGTCGATCCGATCGGCAAGACGATAAAGATCAACGGCTCGAATTTCACGATCATCGGTGTGGCCAAAAAGCGCGGCGCCTTCCTGGACGAGAATCAGGACAATTTTGCCATGATTCCGCTGACCGCGCACACCAAAATTTTCGGACGGCCGAAGCACTTTTTGAGCCTCGACATCAAAGCCGTGTCCATCGAACGGCTTCCCGACGCCCAGGATCAGGTGCGGGCGATTCTGCGCGCCCGTCGCGGGCTGGAGTACAAGGACAACGACGATTTCGCCATTTTGACCGCGGATAATATCCTGAGCTTCGTGGATACCGCCACCAAAGGGGTCCGGGTGGCCTTGATCGCCATCTCCTCCATCGCCCTGGTTGTGGGCGGCATCGTCATCATGAACATCATGATGGTCTCGGTCACCGAACGGACCCGGGAGATCGGGATCCGGAAGTCGATCGGGGCCCGGCGGAAGAACATCCTCCTGCAGTTCCTGTACGAGGCCCTGTTGCTGTCCCTGGGCGGAGGAATACTGGGCACGAGCCTGGGGATCGGTTTGGCGATATTTTTGGGCAGCAAGATTTCGCTGCCGGTGACGCCGTCGCTTTTGGCCATCGTGGCCGGAGTTTCCATTTCCACCGGCGTCGGCGTTTTCTTCGGCATGTACCCGGCGGTAAAAGCCTCGCAAATGGACCCGATTGCGGCTTTGCGATTCGAATAGGCGGGACGAAGACGGTATGGTCATCAGTCTGGTCGAAATACGGGACGGCATGCTTCTGGCGCTGGCCTCGATCCGCGAGAACAAACTGCGGGCCGGCCTGACCATTCTGGGCGTCCTGATCGGGGTGGCCTCGGTCATCGGCATGGCCTCAATCATCGCCGGCCTGGACAAAATGGTCCTGCAGGAAATTGAGAATCTCGGTTCCAACGTCATCTACATTACCAAGTTCCCGCCCAACACGGAATACGACAAGTTGACGGAAGAAGAACGAAACCGCCAAGATATCACCTTTGATGAGGCGGAAGCGATTCGGCTGGGCTGCCCATCGGTGGTGGCCATATCGCCGCAGAATCATTATCGCGCCTCGGGCGGCAATATCGCCAAATACAAGGGGAACCAGGCCAACCGTCCGGACCTCTTCGGGGCCATGCCGGATTACGTCCGGGTGAACAATCAGGTCATTGCCCGGGGGCGGTATTTCAACGATTTCGATATCCAGCGGCGGGCCATGATCTGTGTCATCGGCAGCGATATCGTGAAGGGTCTCTTTCCGGACGAGGATCCTCTGGGCAAGGCAATCCGGGTGAATGCCCGGGCGTTCGAGGTGGTCGGCGTGATGGAGGAAAAGGCGCCCTTTCTCGGCCATTCCGAGAACAACTTCATCATCATCCCGTATTCCACCTTCGCCAAGCTGCATCCGTGGGAAAAGGGGTTGTTCCTGGCGGTCAGCGCCCGGTCGGCGCAGTTGATGCCGCAGGCCATCGATGAAATCACCCTGGCGGTCCGGCGCGTCCGCGGCGTGCCCTATAACAAGCCCGACGATTTCGCCGTCTGGACCCAGGAAAACATGAAGGAAATCGCCAACAATATCGCCAAGTATATTTATATCGCCATGATCATTATTTCCTCGGTCGGCCTGATGGTCGGCGGCGTGGGGGTCATGAATATCATGCTGGTGTCCGTGACCGAGCGAACGCGGGAAATCGGCGTGCGTAAGGCCATCGGGGCCAGAAAGATAAACATCCTGGTCCAGTTTCTGACCGAGGCCATCACTCTTTCCGGATCCGGCGGAGTGATCGGGATTTTTGTCGGAATCCTCCTGGCTTTGGCGGTTAAATTAATCTTTTCGATGCCTTTTACCGTCTCAATCTTATGGATTATCATCGGTTTTTCGGTTTCCGTCGGCGTTGGCCTGTCCGCAGGGCTGTACCCGGCCTACAAGGCGGCCCGGGTGGACCCGATCATTTCCCTGC
>JAAZOE010000571.1 GCA_012797915.1 Candidatus Zixiibacteriota bacterium
CGAGGAAGCCAGTTCTTCCCAGAGGTCGTACGCCCGGCGCAGATGGGGAATGGTGATCGAACCGCCGACGACCAGGGCCACGGCCATGGTCTCGTCCATCTCCGCGTCGGTGACTCCTTCTTCCTTGCATCGAATCAGATGATAGGTGATGCAATCATCGCAGCGCAGGACGGTCGAGGCGACCAGCCCAAGGAGTTCCTTGGTTTTCGCATCCAGCGCCCCCTCCCGGTACGACGCGGTATCGAGACCAAAGAAACGCTTGAGGTTGAGATTATCGCGTTTCAGGATTTTGGCGTTAAGCGCTTCGCGCCGCCGCCGGAACTGCTCGATTCTGTCGGTCATACGGCCTCCCGGGATGGCGCCGGCGGCTTACGATGGAACTCCGGGCAGCCGGGCCAGTTCCCGTTTCAGCGATTCAATGGCTTCCACGGGCGTGGGGTCGACGTTGTTCAAGACGGCCAGGTAGAAACTGACGAAATCGCCCAGCTGGATGAGCGAAAACATCCGTTGCAGGCGGTCGGCCCCCGCCGCATCGATATCGATAACCTCGACATCCTGCTTTTCGATCAACCCCTTGACGATCTCCATCCGGGCCGTCACCCGCGGATGATCCTCGGCATCGCGGAGAATAATCACTCGCAGGAACTGCCGGAAAGCGGCGATAATTTTCCAGCCGACCAGCTCATTGTGGTTGCATTCGGGAAACTGCCCGGTGTAGGCCGGCATCTTGCCGTTTTCGTTGATCTGCCCCTTGATGCGCACGGCGACGGCATCGGTCAGCGAGGGGCCGGAGTAGATAATCGGAATCCGTCCATAGAGGCGAAGGGCCAGATGCTTGGCCGGATTGCCGTCGGACGGGACGGCCAGATCGTAGTCGGCGGCGCGGCGCTGAAGGAAATCAGCCAGGGCGGCAAAGGCCGACGGCCCAAAGGGGGACAGCCCGATCCGGTGAAAAAACAGCATCAGGGGAGCGAATGAATATCCCAGCGCGGCGCGGGGTTGCAGGCCGCCGGGCAGCAGCACATACGGAATCTGTTCCTGTTCGAGGATGGTCTGCAACCGGCCGCCGGTGGTCAACCCAAACAGACGGCATCCGCGGCTCCGCGCCTGCTCGAACGCCGCCAGGGTCTCCTCGGTGTTGCCGGAATAGGAGGAGGCGATAACCAGGGTGTCGGGACCGGTAAAAGCCGGCAGGCGGTAGTCGCGGCAGACGATCAATGGCGCCGGCAGGGTATCGGCCAAAAGCGACCGGGCCAGATCGCCGCCGATAGCCGAGCCGCCCATGCCGCAGAGAATGATCTGGCGGACGCCGGCGTAGCGGGCGGAGTCGCAGGCGACGGCCGTCGCCAGCGTGACGGCCGTGCGGATTTGCGCCGGGAGGGAATTGATGGCGCCGTACATGTTGCCCGGATCGCGGGAGGCGATGCTCCCGAGGGCGTCAAGGTTGCTCATCCCGCCAGTCTCCCTGTTTCAGATGCTCCACGTACTCGTACGCCTCGGTCAGCGCGGCCATGACCTTGTCGGCGGTGGTCAACCGCAGCACGCGGGAAGCGAACCGCTTGGCATCGGCGTACCGGAACCGGCTGATCCATTCCGCCAGTTCCGGCAGCCGGGTCGGATTCATGGACAGTTCGTCCACCCCCAGCCCGACCAGGAACGGGGCCATCAGGGTAGTCCCGGCCATTTCTCCGCAAACGGTGACCGCGATGCCGTTCTCATGCGCCGCCATCACGGTCATGTGGATCAGATGCAGCACGGCGGGATGGTGGCCGATGTAGTAGCGGGAGACCCGGTAGTTGCCCCGGTCGGCCGCCATGGTGTATTGAATCAGGTCGTTGGTTCCGATGGACAGGAAATCGACCTTTTGCGCCAGATAGTCGGCCGACATGGCCGCTGAGGGAATCTCGATCATCGCCCCCACCGCCACGCCGTCGTTGTGCGGGATTCCCGCCCGCCGCAGTTCCCGTTTGATTTTATCGAGATGCTCGAGCGTCTCGCTGATTTCCCCCACGTCGGAAACCATCGGCAGAAGAATCCTGACGTTACCCTCGGCCGTGGCCCGCAGCATGGCCCGCAACTGGGTCTTGAACAGGCGAACGGCGTCCAGTGACACCCGGATGCCGCGCCAGCCAAGGGCCGGATTGTCCTCGCGGACCTGGCCGAATTCCTCGGCGTATTTGTCCCCCCCGAGGTCGAAGGTGCGCAGAGTCACCGGCAGGGGATTGAACCGCCGGGCGATGGCGGCATAGGTCTGATACTGCTCCTCCTCGTCGGGGAAGGTTTGTTTGTTGAAATAGAGGAATTCGGTGCGGAACAGCCCGACGCCAATGCCGAGACGGACCAGATGCTCATCCACCGGACCGGGGATTTCGAGGTTGGCGGCCAGGGAGATTTCCCGACCGTCGCGGCAGACGGCGGCGATCGCCTGCGCATTGAGCAGGACGCCGAACGGTTGAGCCAGCTTGCGCGATCGCATCCGGCGGTAATTCCGGGTCGTTTCGGCGTCGGGATTGACGATGACCTCGCCGGAGTTGCCGTCGATAATCAGCGACATTCCGGCGACGATCTTCTCGCCGATGCCGAAATCACCCTGGATGGCGGGAATGCCCAGCGAACGAATAATCAGGGCCATGTGGGAAGTCGGCCCTCCCTCCTCGGTCAGGAAGCCGACGACGTTTCGCTTGGCATAGGCCATAATCTGACCGGGACTAAAAATCCGGCCGACCAGGATGGTCGGATTGGCGAAGCCGTTTTCGGCCCGCGCTCCGACCCCCAGCAAAAAGGACAGGATGCGATCGGAGACGGCGGCGATATCATGGACCATCTGCCGCAGATAGGGGTCCTTGGCCTTCATCAGGCGGTCCAGCGTGGCGGCGGTGGCCTCCTGGTAGGCGTATTCGGCATTGATGCGTTCGCGGATGATCCGCTCGGAGACGGTTTGAAAAAACTGCTCGTCGGAGGCGATCATGATCTGGGCTTCGAAAACCTTGGCGGCCTGTTCGCCGACCGCCCGAACCGCCTTGCTTTTCACGCTCTGCAGTTCCTCGACGGCATGGGCCCGGGCACCGTCCAACCGGGCGATTTCCGCCTGCACCGCGGCGGCCGGAATTTGCCGCCGGACGATCTGGAACGACGGATCGCGCAGGACCTGGGCCTCGCCCAGGGCGACCCCGCCCGAAACCGGCACTCCCTTCAGGATGATGTTTTCTTTCGGCGTTTCCCGCATAACCCCTCTTACAACCACCGCAGTCGTCCGGTCCCGCCCAAAAGGGGGCGTGCCCGGCACGAACCGAAATCAATAGGCGTCTTTGAACCTCTGTTTGAACAGCTTGACGATTTCCCGGGCGGCGTCTTTTTCGTCCTCCCCCTCCACCCGCAGAATGAGGGTGGAGCCGAATTCCGCCGCCAGGGCCATGACCCCGAGCATCGACTTGGCGTTGATGGTCATGGTTCCCTTGGAAAGGTTGATCTCCGATTTGAACCGGGCGGCCGTCTGGACCACCTTGGCCGACGGGCGGGCGTGAAGTCCCAGTTTGTTGGTGACGGTGATGACTTTCTCGATCATGTCAAACCACGATGAACCGTTTTCCCGACAATTGCCGTACCATCCCACGCAACTCAAGACTCAGCAGATACGCCGAAACATCACCAACCGCCAACCCGGAATGCCGGACGATGGCGTCGAACTGTACCGGATTGACCGACAAGTAGTTATAAACCAGCCGTTCCCCCTGGTTCAGGCTATCCACCGGCGGTTTCGCCGGGGGCGTAAAGCCGCGTTTCAATTCCGGCAACACGGTAAAAATATCCTCGGCCGATGTCAACAAATATGCACCGGCCTTGATCAATTCATTGGTCCCGAGAGACTGTTGCGAACCGACGCTGCCGGGGACGGCAAAGAGCTTTTTCCCCTGGGATAAGGCCAGGTCGGCAGTCAGAAGGGCCCCCGATTTGGAACCGGCCTCGACCACCACGACCGCCTGCGCCAACCCCGCAATCACCCGGTTGCGACGTGGGAAGTGTCCCGGATTGGGGCCGACGCCGGGAAAGAATTCGGACAGGACGACCCCTCTGGCCCGGATGTCATTGAACAGACCGGCATGGTTGGGAGGATAGACGATATCGATCCCGGAGCCGAGGACGGCGATGGTCCGGCCATCACCGGACATGGCCCCCCGGTGCGAGGCGGCGTCCACACCGATGGCCAATCCGGAGACCACGGTGATCCCGTGATGGGCCAGCTCCGCGGCCAGGGTGAAGGCGGTGGTTTTGCCGTATTCGGAAGCATTCCGGGAACCGACGATGGCCACGGCCGTATTGTCCGCCTCGGTCCACTGTCCGGCCAGGAAGAGAAAAGGCGGGACGTCATACATCGCCCGAAGCATCGGGGGGTAATCGGAATCGACAAGCGTGGTGATCCGAAAATCGTGTTTGGCGGCCCATTCGATCAAGCGCTGGCCGTAGGCAATATCGAGTTTCTGCCTGATCCGTCCGGCCAGTTCGCTGGAGATACCGGGGACCTCGCAGAATCGCCGCTCATCCCAGGCGGTAATCTCCGTGGGATCGCCGGCCTGGGTCAGAATCGCTTTCAGTCGGACCGGCCCGATCTTGCCTACGGCGGCCAAGGCCAGGATGGCGGCGGCGGCGTTTTCTTTTGGGGTCATTTCAGCCGCCCCACCAAGTCGCGCTCCAGGCGCTCGAGCAGGGCCGGGAGGCCCTCGCCGGTGACGGCGGAGATGAACAGGTAGTCGGGGAATTTCTTTTTCAGAGAAGCCAGCCGCTTCGGATCGATGATATCGGTTTTGTTGATCACCTTGACGATGGCCCGGTTGACCAAATCGGAGTCGTACTTATCCAGTTCACGGTGCAGATTGGTATAGGTTTCCTCGATATCATCAGAGAAACCATCGATGAGAAACAGCAAGGCAGCGGTACGCTGGATATGCCGCAGGAACTGCAGGCCGAGCCCTTTGCCTTCGCTGGCCCCCTCGATGATGCCGGGGATATCGGCCATGACCAGCGATTTGAAGTCGCGCAACCTGACAATGCCGAGGTTGGGAATGAGGGTGGTGAAGGGGTAATCGGCGATTTTGGGGCGGGCGGCGGTGACACGGGCCAGGAGGGTCGATTTGCCCGCGTTGGGGTACCCAACCAGACCGACATCGGCCAGAAGTTTCAGTTCGAGGCCGAGCCGGAGATAAATTCCGGGTTTGCCGGGAGTGGCTTTCCGCGGGGCCTGGTTGGTGGGGGATTTAAAATGATTGTTACCTTTCCCGCCCCGCCCGCCGGCGGCGGCAATGACCTGCAAGCCGTGCGTATCGAGATCGGCCACGACTTCATCGGTTTCCAGGTTCTTGACGAACGTCCCGACCGGGACCCGCAGGATGACATCCTGGCCGTCGCGACCCGATTTCAACGCCCGGGCGCCCGGTTGGCCGTTCTCGGCCTTATAGGAGGGGCGGTAGCGGTAGTCGAGGAGGGTGTTGAGATTCTCATCGGCCTCGATGATGACGTCTCCTCCGCGGCCGCCGTCGCCGCCGTC
>JAAZOE010000572.1 GCA_012797915.1 Candidatus Zixiibacteriota bacterium
AGCTGCTCTACGCGGCCAAGCTCAACAACGAGGAAGACGCGGACGTGACGCCGGTCCGCTGTTCCAACATGAAAGAGGTGTTCGAGAAGTTCCATCCCTCGTTCTCCGCCGAACTGGAGTCGACCGAGGGGGAACAGGTCAACGCCGATTTCACGATCAAGGCGATGAAGGATTTCGGCAGCAAGGAGTTGATCGAACAGAACGACTACCTGAAAAAGGTGTATTACGGCAAGGAGATTCTCAACGATCTGGAGAAGCAGTTGAAGAAGAACGCCTCGTTGCGCAAGACCATGGAAGAGAAGGACAAGAAGGAAGCCTTGCTGAAGCTGACCAAGTACTATATTGACCTCCTCAGCGAAGAATAGAAAAGAGGTGATGGATAATGGGCGAAGAAGAAAAAAGAGAGATGCAGCCGCAGCCGGAGGCGGCTCCGGCGGAGGCCAAGGAAGTCGCCATAGAGAAGATTTCCGACGAGGAGTTTTCCTCGCTGCTGGGCGATTCGTTCGGCGATTTCAAGAAGCTGGCGGCGCTTCTGCCGTCGTTCAAGACGGCCGACGGCGATCTGGTCCGCGGCCTGGAATGGCTGGACCCGAAGAAGAGTTTCCAACGCAAGGAATTTTTAACCAAGCCGGAGTTCGCCGGTCAGCGGAAACTGCTGGCGCAGCGGTTGTCGCTGTGGCTGCAGTTTCTGGCCAAGGACGACAAGGTGGACAACATCCGTCAAAAACTGACCGACGAGGCCACCAAACTGGAAGCCAACTTGGAAAAGAACATGAAACGGGTCCATCGGGCCTCGCGCGATATGGAAGTCACCTATCGGGCGGTGGACAAGTTTTTCGCCAACGCCCAGCAGGAGCCGGACGAGAAGGTCAACGCCTATTTCGTCAACGCCAGCGCCGAGGAACTGGCCAACCCGGACGACAAGGAGAAATTCGAGCAACTGACCAAAGCGATTGCGGACCTGTACCGCGAATGGAGCATCAAGGAGTGCTTCTCGCTCTGCGTCGTGCCCGGATACCTGGGGAGCGTCGAGAATATCGACACCTTCGGGCGGCAATTGGGCCTGTCCAACAAGGTGCATATCCTCACCGACCTGCCCAACTTCGAAACCGTCGACGAGGTCATGGAGATGCTTGACGACCCCAACTATGCCAACCTGATGGGGATCGACAACTACAAGCAGTACGTCTCTCTCTTCTCCAACTATTTGCTGGCCCGCAACGCCAACCAGTACGAGGACGAGGACCTCTGGATTCCGCCCTCGGCGGCAGTGGCCGGGAAGATGTACCAGGGAGACACGACGGTCGGGATGCAGCAGCCGATGGCCGGGTTCAAGTACGGCAAGATCGCCGACGCCAAGTTCCTGCGTTTCAAGGCCAACCAGCCCGACGCCAGCAAGATCAACGAGAAGGGGGTCAATCCCCTGGTGAACTTCGAAGGTTCGGCGGTGGTTATGGGGGCGGCGACGCTGTTTTCGAAAGAGACGTTCAACGTCTATTCCATCCGGCGGACCTATGACTACGTCTACAAGACCCTGCGCAACTACCTGAACAAGCAGACCTTCTCGGTTATCGACCAGAAGTTCGTCGATACCATGCGCAAGGATATCGACAAGTTCATGAAGGCGATTTCCGGTGGCGACAACATCCTGCAGGATTACCACGTCGAGATTTTCGCCGACGAGGAGATGCGCAAGCGGCAGGAGATCGACATCAAGGTCAGCCTCAATCCGAAATACCCGGCGCGGACGTTCAACATCGAGTTCACCGCCTGGAACGAGGACAACAAGACCAACGTCAAGGACAAGTAGGAATCATCCGCCCGGCCGGTGCGTCCGGGCGGAACGAACAGATACGAAAACGACCATAGGAACCAATAACCATAAGGAGTATCAGTCATGGCAAGGAGACCTATTCTCGAGATCGACGGCGTCGCCTACAAAAACGTGTACGAGGTGGCGTATGAATTGTATACCGCCCGCGACGAAACCGGACGGCCGTCGGATCGCGCCCATGCCGGGGTGATCAAGATCACCCGCGAGTCGGACGCCAACTCCGATATCGCCCGCTGGGCCATGGATTCGAGCAAGCCGAACTGGAAGGCCGGCAAGGTGACTTTCAAGGACACCAGCGATTCGGTCATGAAGGAGTTGACCTGGGAGGAAGGATTCGTCACCCGGTACGAGGAGCATATTCCGCATATCAAGGCGCGTCCCGACGACCAGGTGTTCGAGTACTTCGAGATTTCCTGCCACAAACTGACCATCGGCAGCGCCAGCATCGACAATCGCTGGGAAGAATAGCGGCGATATGATTGCCGTCGGGCGGGCCGTTGTCCCGCCCGACGGATGACCCTCTAACGACGTGGCAGGTAGTATGCCGGAAATGAAACCGAAGCCCCCGGTCAAGCCGGGCGAGAAGCCCGACTTCGAGGCGCCGCCGTTGACCACGCCTGCGACGTGCAGCGTGACGGTCGACGGGCAGGTGATCAAGGTCGATATCACCAAAATGGAGCTGGAGCAGGCGGTCGATCATCATCACCGGCTGCGACTGACCCTGCGGGAGACCGGGCAGGTGCAGGCGGCCCAGGATTTCTCCGAGGCCATTCCCTACACTTCGTTTTTGGGCAAGTCGATCTCGGTGACGATCAAACCCCAGGGCGGGGTGGTCGATGCCGCCCGGGAGATGGGATTTGTCGGGGTGGTGACCCGGATCCGCATGGAGAACAGCATCAACGGGTTGAACGTGGGGACGATCGAGGCTCACAGCCCGACGATCGCCATGGACGGCGCCCGGCGGAATCATTATTACTATGATCAAAGCGCCGCCGACATCATCGGGGCGGTGGTCCGCAGTCACCCTCTGACGGTGGGGACCATCGATTCCACGCCGGGGACGCACAAGGCGGTCCTGCAATATCGCGAAACCGATTATGATTTCGTCATGCGGCTAGCCGGCGACAACGGCCTGTTTGCCCATTATGACGGCAAGGAGTTCCGGGCCATGAAGGCCACCTCGGGCAGTTCCGAGGAGCTGGTCTGGCGGGAGTCGCTGGGAGTCTTTTCGCTGGGGCTGGGGACGGCCTCGGCCGAGTTTACCGCCGATATCTACAATTACGAGCAGGACAAAACCTTTTCGCAGGACACCAAGTCGCTGCCGCAGCAGGCGGCCTTGTCGCAACTGTCCAAGATGTCGCCGGACGCATCCAAAAATATCTACAAGAGCTCCGGGTATTCGACCTCGCCTAACGCTATCCCCGACGCCCAGACGCTGGACCGGGTGTTGCAGGCCGACAAGGGGCATGCGCTGGGCCGGATGATCGTCTGTACCGGGCAGTCGATTATTCCGGCGGTGCAGGTCGGGCATTGCGTCAAGGTCAAGGGGATGGGGAAAATCGACGGCGCCTACTGGGTGTTGCGCTTGAAGCATTGTTTCGACGAGAGCGGCCAGTATCACAATACCTTCGTGTGCACCCCGGTCGACATCGCCTATCCGCAGGCGGCGCATGGTCGACCGCCTTACACCGATCTCCAGACCGCCACGGTGACGGACAACGTCGACCCCGAGAAACTGGGACGGATCAAGGTCCGCTTCCCCTGGACCGGCAGCGGCGATACGCTGTGGGTGCGGCTGGTGTGGCCGTACGCCGGAAAGGATCACGGCTGGTACAGTTTGCCGGAGATCGACAGCGAGGTGCTGGTCGGGTTCGAATGGGGTTCCCCCGACCTGCCGGTGGCGCTGGGGGGGGTATACAACAAGACCGACGCGCCGCCGTCGAAAGCAGTCGACAAAGACAACAACATCAAATTGTTCCAGTCCCGATCGGGGCACCAGGTCATCCTCGATGACGCCGACGGGAAGGAAAAGATCAGCATCATCGCCAAAGACGGCAGCACGGTGGTGGTGGACGCCGCCGCGCCGTCGATCACGATCGAAACCAAAGGGGACATCACCCTCAAGGGCAAAGCGATCACGCTGGAAAGCCAGGCCGATATCAGCCTCAAGGCGGGCGGCAACATGAAGCTGGAGGCGACGGCCAACCTGGAGTCCAAGGGAGGCGCCCAGTACAAGATTGAGGGAATGATGACCGAAATCAAAGGGACGCCGATCAAGCTGAATTGACGGGACTATGGAATATTTATCGCTGCCATTGCTGTTGCGGGAAGGATATCTGGACCGGGTCGGTCTGCACGAATCGATCATGTATTCAGTGGGGTTGATTCTCAGCACCCGGCCCGGCACGTTGCCGTTCGAACCGGGTTTCGGCTGCGACATCTGGGACAAGGAATTTTCCGACCTCTACACCGCCAACAAGGCGGAGCTGCGTTCGAGCCTCCGCAACGCCATCGACAAATACGAGAAACGGCTCACCGACGTGACCGTCACCCTGGTGGAGGTCGGCGCGGGGGCGCATGAGACGCTGGGGGTGGGGGTCAAGGTCAACGGCAATTATCGCGACAACGGGGAAGAGAAGAAGTTCGAGGCCACCTTCCATCTGGGATAAGGGGGCTCGTGACCGAAAGGCGTAAGGAACCGGCGTGGACAAATCCAGGACCAAAGAGAAAATCTTCGCGGACATGCATCGCGAATTGCGGGCATGGAACCCGGAGATCGCGGAATCGCCCGAGCGGATGGATCCGATCCTGCGCATCATGATGCAGATGTACGCCCATCAGCTGGCGCTGATCGACGGGCGGATCGACCAGGTCTGGGAGGCGTCGGTACGGTCGCTCATTCGCTCCCTCTGTCCGGAGGGGGTCCACTGGCCGGTGCCGGCGTTCACGGTGATGCGCTGTCAGGTGACCGATCCGGTGGTGGAGGTCGACACCCATACCAAGTTTTTCTACAAAGAGCGGCGGGATGCCGGGCAGACGTTTTTCTTCTCCCCCCTGCGCAACGAGAAGCTGGTGGCGGCCCGGGTCCGGCATTTATTTCTGGCGGTCGACAACACCCTGGTGGATTTGTCGCCGCCAGGCGAGGCGGCCGGGGCCCCGCATTCGCGGCCGCGATCGTCGCTGCCCTTCGGAGGAGCGTATCGGCTCTACATCGGCATCGACCACCCCGGTTCGGCCGTCGATTTCGACGGCGCGACCGTGTTCATGATGGGGCCGCCGGACCTGTTGAAGCAGATGCGCTGGGCCCATTGGCATCCCGGAACCAAAGGCGGCGCGATCGGCGAAGCCGGTTGCCGGTTCTGTCCGGGATTATCGCCGGGCCTGGAGCAGTTGTTTTCCGAAGGGCGCGGCGCGGACTGGGGCGGCTTACGTACCGGAGGCGATCTGTTCCAGTCGCTGGAGGATAATTTCATCGTTCTCCCCGCCCATTTCACCAACCAGTGGGAGGCCGGGCCGCCGGAACCATCGCTGGCGAAACTGCTGTCGCGGCAGGGGATCACGATCAACGCCCCCTCGGGGAATCTTTACTGGGTGCGTCTGGACCTGCCGCCGGGGGGAGACAAGAACAGATTCCAGTCGCCGTTCGAGATCTATCTCAACTGCTTCATCGCCGTCAATAAAAGCGAACTGACCCTGTTCAAGCATACCGGCGGCAACCGCCTGGTGGAGGTGGAA
>JAAZOE010000573.1 GCA_012797915.1 Candidatus Zixiibacteriota bacterium
GACCCAGCAGACCGGCTTTTCGTTCGTCTCCCAGTCGCGGGACTGGCTGCCCAACCCGATCGGCGGGGTCTTCTGGTACGGCCTCGATGATACTTATACCAGTTGCTATACGCCGTTATATTGCGGCATCACGGCGGTCCCCCCATCATTCACCGGGGGGACGATCCAGAAATTCACCTGGGAATCGGCCTGGTGGATTTTCAATTTCGTGGCCAATATCGCCAATCTGAAATATTCGTACATGATCGAGGATATCCTGGCAGTCCAAAGAGAAATCGAGGGTCAATACCTGGCGGTCCAGCCGGCGGTGGAGAAAACCGCCCTCGGCCTGGCCGCCGATCCGGCGGCCCTGAAAGCGTACCTGACCGATTATTCGGTCGGTCATGCCGAACGGATGGTGACCCGCTGGAAGGAGCTGGGGGAGTTCCTCCTGACCAAATACAACGACGGATATGTCAAGAACGAGAAGGGCCGCCCCACCGAAAAAGGGTATCCGGAAGACTGGCTGCGGCGCGTGCTTCGCGAACGGCCGGAGCAGTTCCGTCTGCCGGAGAAGAAAGCCGATGTCCCGGAATCGAAGCTGATCGACTAGCCGTCCCGCGGCGGGGGCAGGAGTGACCGCATCATGAGCGAAGAAAAGAAGATTGTCATCATCTCCGACGGCACCGGCAAGACCGCCAAGCGGTTGATGGATGCGGTTCTGGCCCAGTACTCGCAGAAGGATGTCGGCTTTTCGCTGCGGAACATCTATGCCGAGGTGCGCGACAAGCGCACCCTGGCGGGCATCTTCCGGCGCCTGAACACCGACTACCTCGTGGTCTATTCCATCATTTCCGAGGACCTCAGCGCCTATTGCCATGAAAAGCTCACCGAACGGTCGATCCTGCATCTGAACATCCTGGAACCGATGGTGACGACCATGTCGAAATTCCTGGGGGTCCATCCCGACTACCAGCCGGGAATCCTGCAGATTATCGACGACCGCTATTATAAAAAGGTGGACGCCATCGGGTACACGGTGGAGCACGACGACGGCCGGGGCCCGATGATTGGAGACGCCGACATCGTCCTGGTCGGCCTGTCCCGGACCTGCAAGACGCCGATCTCGATGTTTTTATCCTGCAACTTCGGCGTCAAAGTGGCCAATATCCCGATCGTCCCCGACCCGACCATGGAAAAAAACCTGCTGGCCCGGCTGGAACCGGTGCCGATGGACAGGATTTACGGCCTGCTCATGCACCCCGAGGCGCTGGCCCATGCCCGCGAGGAACGGGCGTTTTTCCTGGCCCGCAGTTCGACCTTCCAGGATGATTTGCAG
The DNA here is from genome assembly GCA_012797915.1 of Candidatus Zixiibacteriota bacterium. GTDB lineage: Bacteria > Zixibacteria > MSB-5A5 > GN15 > JAAZOE01 > JAAZOE01. The sequence continues at coordinate 1,319 of JAAZOE010000573.1, forward strand.
AAATACTACGACCTCATGGCCATCCGCGAGGAGTTGAAATTCTGCCGTCGCTTATACGAACGGGAGAACTGGCGGACCATCGATGTTACCCGCCGGGCGATCGAGGAAGTCTCGCAGGAGATCCTGCAGTTGGCCGGGCTGGCCAACGGAAAACACGGCTGAGGTCCGAGATCGACCGCCCGGTGCGATTCAGGCGGCCGGGAAGAGTCCTATTTCAGAAACGGGAACAGCTCCCCCAATCCTCCGGCGACAAATTCCACGGCAATCGCCGCCAGAAGCAGACCCATGACGCGGGTGACGTTGTTCATGCCGGTCCGTCCCAACCGTCGGCTGAGCGGAATCGACACCCGCCAGAGAATCCAGACCAGGGCGATGGTTATGGCGATGGCCAGAATCAAGAACCCCCGGATCATCCAGCCCTCCTGCCGATGGGCATAGATGATAATCGTGCTGATGGCGGCGGGTCCGGCCAGAAGCGGGATGGCCAGGGGGACGACAGCCACGTTTTCCTTGCCGACCGCCTCGGTCGCCTCCTCCTGGGTCTGCTTGGCGGGGCTGATGCGGGCGTTGAGCATCGACATGGCCAAAACGAAGATGAGGATGCCGCCGGCGATCTGGAAGGAGGCGATGCGGATGCCGAAAAATTTCAACAGCGGCGCCCCCAGCAGGCAGGCGATGACCAGCACGATTCCGGCCGAGAACACCGCCACCCGGGCGGTATGGGCCCGCTCGTGTTCGCTCTGCTCGGCGGTCAGGCCGATGAATATCGGCACCGCCCCCAGCGGGTCGACGATGACGATAATCGCCGTCAACATCTCCAGATAATCGTGCCAGTGCAGCATTTCCATGTCCGGTCCTCGGTCCGTTCGGCCTAGGGCATCCGTTGACCCAGCATGACCAAACCGGCGATGACCCCGACGACGACATACACCAGTATGGCCACGATCAGCGTGACCACGTAATATCCGACCATCTTGTCGGGAGGAACTTCCTTGAGCGATTTCATTCCGAGATAGAGAAGGTACAGGGAATAGAGTCCGAGAACAGCCAGTATGCCCAGGGCCGGAATAATGGCGAAGATACCGGCCAGCCAGGAGGCGGTCCAGGAGAAGACGGCGATCTTGAGCGAGGCGTTCATGTCTTTCGGGCAGCCGAACGACGGAGCCAGCATGTCGATGATGACGCCCAGCAGGTAGACCCCGACCAGGGTGAGCACGTACCAGAGCACCGCCGAGGCGAGACCGACGCCGATGGGGATGCGGTAATGTTGCCCCAGGAAGGACTGGCCGATCAAGCATTGGCCGATGAATCCGGCCACGGCGGGCAGTATGGCCAGGATCATGGCGTATCTGAACATCTCGCCGGTGGAGATGGTTTCGGCCTTGATGACTTCCCATTCTTTGGCCGGATTGATAATGATATTCTTGGCTCGGGCCACGAGGTCCATAAACACCTCCTCGCGAATGATTTCGCACGATCTTACATGATAGATTCTCTGCGCTAGAATCACACCTCACAACGCGTTTGACAAGGGATTTCTCCTGCGAGAGGAATAAGCCCGGCTTCTCCCCTGCAAAAACGCTTTCCCCCACATTCCCTTTTTCGTACCTTGCCCGGCATGAACATCGTCCGCCTCGAAGCGACCAACTTCCGCAATATCGCCGCCGCCCGGATCGAACCGGGGGAGGGGGTCAATGTCTTTTTCGGTGACAACGGGGCCGGGAAAACCAATCTGCTGGAGGCGGTGTTCGTCCTCTGCCTGGCCCGCAGCCAGCGCGGGGCGCGCGACGTCATGATGGTCGGCGAGGGGGAAGACGATTGCTTCCGGCTGGAAGGGAACGCCCGCCTGACCGCCAACGGCGGGGATGTGCACCTGGCGGTGGCCTACCAGAAAAACGGCCGCAAGAAAGTCACCATTGACGGCAATCCGTCCGGCTCAGCCAGACTGTTTCAGACCTCGGTGGTTATCTCGATGGCTCCCGAAGACGTAGCCCTCTTTTCCGGATCGCCCTCGGTGCGACGGCACTTCCTCGATCTCTATATTTCGCAAGCCTCGCCGGCCTATCTGGCCGACCTGAACGATTACGCCAAAGCGCTGGCGCAGAAGAACGCCTTTCTTAAAAATTCCCCCGGGGAGTTTTGTCCGTTCGACCCGATTCTGGTTCAAAGCGGGGTGCGGATCATGACCGCCCGAGATCGATTTGTCCGCTTTTTGCAGGCGCAGGCGCCGGACTATTACCACAAGATCTCAGGTCGTTTTGCCGATGACGGTCGGCCGGAATTCGACATCGTCTACCGTCCCAATGTTCCCTTCGAAAGCGAGGAGGAACTGCCGTCGGTATTTCAGGCCCGTCTGGAGGCGATGCGGAAGAAGGAAGAGATTCTCCAGACGGCCCTGGTCGGCCCGCACCGGGATGATATCGATTTTTCCATCGGCGGATTTCCGGCGCGGGGGTACGGTTCGCAGGGGGAATTGCGCAGCGGGGCGGTAGCGGTCATGATGGCCACGGCCGGGTTTTTGGAGGAACGACGCCGCGAAAAACCGATTCTGCTTCTGGATGAAATTTTTGCCGAACTCGACGATCGTCGCCGCGATAACCTGGCCGGTTTGTTCGGACGCCTCGACCAGATATTTCTCACCACGGCCGTAACCCCGCCGCAGGCGCTGGCCGAGCAGGCGAAGGTGTTTCACATTCGAGACGGAAACGTTCTGTCGGAGTAATCATGGGTGGATTGACGATCAACGGTCTCTGCAAATCATTCGACACGCAAGCCGTCCTCGATGATATCAATCTGGAGGTTTCGCCGGGCGACCTGCTGGTTGTCCTCGGGCCCTCCGGCTGCGGCAAGTCGACGCTTCTGCGGCTTATCGCCGGGTTGGAAATCCCCGATCGCGGAACCATCGTTCTCGATGGCCGCGATATCACGGCGCTCGAACCGCAAAAGCGGAAGACGGCGATGGTATTCCAGAATTACGCCCTCTATCCGCATATGACCGTCTATGAAAATCTGGCGTTCCCGCTGCGGGTCATCCATACGGCCAAACCGGAGATGGACCGGATGATCCGGCGGACGGCGGAACTGCTCGAACTGGACCAGTTGCTTGACCGCCGACCGGCCCAGCTTTCCGGCGGTCAGCGGCAGCGGGTCGCACTGGGGCGGGGCCTGGTCCGGCAGCCGTCGATTTTTCTCCTCGATGAACCGCTGTCAAACCTAGACGCCGCCCTGCGGGTGCGGATGCGTCAGGAAATCGTTGCCTTGCAGAAACGGCTGGGGATTACGATGGTCTATGTCACCCACGACCAGACCGAGGCGCTGACCATGGCTGACCGAATGATTGTCCTTAAGGATGGCCGGGTCCGTCAGAGCGGGGTCCCGGATGAGATTTATAACAATCCGGCCGATACGTTCGTCGCCGGTTTCGTCGGCGCCCCGGCGATCAACCTGTTCGAGGATGAAATCAACGGCGGACAGGGAAGGCGGCTGAACGTAACTTATGGGCCGGAAACACCCGACGGCACATACATGGTCGGCCTCCGGCCGGAACGGATACTCCTTCGGGATGATGGGCAGCTGGAAGGGGAGGTCGTGGGAGTCGAGTATATCGGCTCCGCCAGTCATCTGCGGGTGACCTCCGGTGAGATAACCCTGACGATCACCGCCGGCGGTTCGACGACCGGCTATCAGATCGGACGACGGCTTCGCTTCGCCATCCCCTCCGATGCGCTGTATTGTTTCGATATCAATACCGGGCGGCGGATTCGTTAAAAATCCATCGCCGAATTCCCCCCGGCGCACCTGTTGAAAAGCCCAAAAATCGTCGTCGCGAGGCCGCCGCAGGCGGACGTGGCAATCTTAATTATCTGTTCTGCAGGGTCCTTAGCCGCCGACGCCTTTACGGCGGCGACGGTGACCCTGCAGTCTTTTAGCGAGTTGCAACTGTGCAATCTTTGCGACTTCACGGAAATCTCCACCAAACGCCGCATAAACTCGACCTATGGGATAGCCTCTCCTCATCTGCCGGGAGTTTCCCCAATGACAAAACTCCGTTTTCCCCGATGTTTGACGCCACAACAGGGGGCTTTCAACACTCCCCGGTGCTCGCGCTATTCCTGCGGAGTTTCAACCACCAGTTTCGATTTTTGCAGGAGAGCCAACGCCTCCGTCCGCTTCTCGGCGGGAAGCGTTTCTCCGCGATAGGTGTATTGAAGGGTGTACAAGCCGGATTGTCCGGCAAACAGTTTCCACAGCTGCACCTCGGCCGGCTGCTTGGCCAGAAACGTCGGACAGCGCAGTTCGAAAATCAACGTGGGGGAACCGACCCCGGCCGGGCTTTTTTCGAGAATTTCCATCACTGCCTCGGGACAACCTTGTTTGGTTCCCATAAGGATGACCCGGGCCATTTCCGTCAGGTCCGGAACCTTGCTGTAGGCCGCCTCGGTGGAGACCATCTCGGTCCAGTTGGTCTTGGACTGCCCTTCGGGATAAAACAGTTCCGTGCGTCCCTTCTCGCGAGTGCTCACAAAGTCGGAAAGCCACTTGACCTCGGTCGGCCAGTTGATGGCGATTGTTTCCTTGACGACCGGCGCCTGCGCCGTCCGGTCTTTTTCCGTCGCCGGTTTCGTTGCCGGCTTCTGTACGGCGGCGGCCATTCCGACCATCAAGAACAGGACGGCCATCGCCGCCACCGCCGTCCAAACCTTACCTTTCAGTCTCATCATCTCCTCCGGTTGCCGTATAGCGTCGTAACCATTATACACATTGGCGGCGAATTTCCACGCGAAAATTATCATGATGACCGCCCGGCCGTCTCCGGCGGGATAGTCGATTTTTATTGGCCGAACCGGTTCGGCCATGTACATTATCGCCTATGACCCGGTGGATGGCGGCGGCAATGCTGGCGGCGGTCTTGTGTTGGCCGCTCTCTCTTCCTCAGGCGGCTTCGCCTGCGGAACAGGATGCCCCGGCTATATTCGCCGAGGCTCAGAAGCTCTTGCGTGACAATAGATATCAGGAGGCCGTCCTCGCCTGCCAGGAATTGGTCGACAGCTTTCCCAATCATCCTGCCGCCGATATTTTTCGTTTTGCCTTCGGCCGGGCCAAGTTCCTTTCCGGCGATTTTCGCGGGGCCCTGGAAGCTCTGGATGGCTTTGAGACGTCGTATCCAAATTCGAGCCTGATTCCGGCCTCTTGGCATCTGCGGGGCAATTGCGCCTATCGGTCCGGACGGGAAGAGGCCGCCTTCCGCTGGTATCTGAACGCTTACCAGACGGCCATTGATGATCGCCAGATGACTCTGAGCCGGAAATCGCTTCTGGCCGAGGTCTCGGCCGGGTATTTCCCTCCGGATTCGCTCTTGGCGATTCTCCCGTCGGAACTACTCTGTCCGGTCAAGAGCCGCATGGCCCGTCTGGTGGCTTCGTCCCGCAGTCGCGAACAGATCGAAACATTTCTGGCCGGATGTTCCGAGGAGATCGACAACATCGAGGACGATGCTCTCTCCGTCTCGACCCTTTCGCTGGGGATTATGCTGCCGCTGACCGGACCGTACAGCCGATTCGGGCAGGCCTTGCTCGATGGGGCCTTGGTGGCGGCCGACGAGTTGAAAAAAGAGCCGCTCTCGGTGGCCATTTCAGTGTATGATACCAAGGCGGATCATATCGTTGCCGCCCGCGAGGCTTTGGCTTTGTCCGAGAGCGGGGTCGATCTTATCATCGGGCCCCTGCTGTCGGATGTCGCCGCCACGGCGGCGGCGCAGACGAGTTGCGCAGGGACGCCGTTGCTGGTGCCGGCGGCCTCGCAGACCGGCTTTGCCTCGCTCTCCCCAACC
>JAAZOE010000574.1 GCA_012797915.1 Candidatus Zixiibacteriota bacterium
CGCTGCCTGCGCCGCCACCAGCCGGGCGATCGGCACCCGGAACGGCGAACAGGAAACATAGTTCAGGCCGACCTCATGGCAGAAGATAATCGACGACGGATCCCCGCCATGCTCGCCGCAGATGCCCACCTTCAGGTTCGGATTGGTGGCGCGCCCTTTGGCCACGCCCATCCGCACCAGCTGACCGACGCCGGTCGCATCGATCGATACGAACGGGTCCTTGGGCAGGATCCCCTTGTCGGTGTAATACCGCAGGAACTTCCCGGCGTCGTCGCGCGAGAATCCCATCGTCATCTGTGTCAGATCGTTGGTCCCGAAGGAAAAGAACTCCGCCTCGGCGGCGATCTCATCGGCCGTCAGGGCCGCCCGCGGAATCTCGATCATTGTCCCGACCTTATATTCCACCTGGACCTTGTATTTGTTCATCGTCTCCAAAGCCACGCGATGGACGATTTCCTTCTGGTTGCGGAATTCGTTGACATGCCCGACCAACGGAATCATGATCTCCGGCAGCACCTTCTTGCCGGCCTTGGTCAGGATACAGGCCGCCTCGATGATCGCCCGCACCTGCATTTCAGTAATTTCGGGATAGACGATCCCCAACCGGCAGCCGCGATGCCCCAGCATCGGATTGACCTCGTGCAGTTCCTCGATCCGGGCGATCAGGCGATGAATCTCGGCCAGCTTGTTCTCGTATTCCTCGTCCGTTTTCTCCAGGGCCGCGATCCGGGCCTGTACATCCTCGTGCGAAGGGAGAAACTCGTGCAGCGGCTGATCGAGCGTCCGGATGGTCACCGGATGGCCGGCCATGGCGTCGAATATCCCCTTGAAATCGTTCCGCTGAAACGGCAGGAGCTTGTCCAGCGCCTGCTGGCGCTTTTCGACCGAATCGGCCAGAATCATCTCCTGCACGATCGGCAACCGCTCCTCGGAGAAGAACATATGCTCCGTCCGGCACAATCCGATTCCCTCGGCCCCGAACTTGAGCGCCTTGGCGGCATCGGCCGGGGTGTCGGCATTGGTCCGCACGCCCAGCTTGCGAATGATGTCGGCCCACTGCATCAGAAGCCCGAATTCGCCGGACAGTTCCGGTTCGATGGTCGGGACGGCCCCGATGATGACCTCGCCGGTGGAACCGTTGATGGTGATGACTTCCCCTTCCTTGATGATCAGCTTGCCGATCTGCAACCGTTTCTTGGCTTCGTTGACCCGAATCTGCTCGCATCCGGCGACGCACGGTTTGCCCATACCGCGGGCCACCACGGCCGCATGCGAGGTCATCCCGCCCCGGCTGGTCAGGACCCCCTGGGCCGAGTACATCCCCTCGATATCATCCGGATTGGTTTCCTGACGGACCAGGATGCATTTCTTGCCGGCCGACCCCAGTCGGACCGCATCCTCGGCGGTGAACACCGCCGCCCCCGAGCCGGCCCCCGGCGAGGCCGCCAGACCGGTGGCCACGACCGAGTACTCGGCGTTGGGATCGAGACGGGGATGCAGGAGCTGATCCAGTTGCGACGGCTCGATCCGCATCAGGGCCTCCTCCTCGGAGATCAACCCCTCGGCCACCATGTCGGTGGCGATCTTCAGGGCCGCCTGGACGGTCCGCTTGCCGGTGCGGGTTTGCAGCATGTACAGCTTGCCTTCCTGAATCGTGAACTCGAAATCCTGCACGTCGCGGAAATGCTTTTCCAGCCGGGTGGTGATCTCGCGCAACTGCGCATATACCGGCGGCATCTCCGTCTTCAACTGGCTGATCGGCGACGGCGTGCGGATGCCGGCCACGACGTCCTCCCCCTGGGCGTTGGTCAGATACTCGCCGTAAAATTCCTTGGTGCCGATGGCGGGATTGCGGGTAAACCCGACGCCGGTGCCGGAGGTCGCCCCCATGTTGCCGTAAACCATCGCCTGGACATTGACCGCCGTCCCCAAATTGGCGGGGATGTCGTTCAACCGCCGGTAGCTGATCGCCCGGGGATTGTTCCAGGACCGGAAAACGGCGTCGCGAGCCATCTGCAGTTGTTTCCAGGGATCCTCCGGGAACGGCTCGCCGGTCCGTTCCTCGACGATTTTCTTGAACCGTTTGATGATGTCCTGCAGGTCTTTCACCTGCAGCGAGCTGTCCTGACGGATTTTCTTTTCGTTTTTCTTCTTCTGGATTACTTCCTCGAACAACGGCTTGTCAATCCCCAGAACGACGTCGCCGAACATGGCGATGAAACGGCGGTAGTTGTCGTACACGAACCGCTGGTCGCCGGTCTTCTTGATCATGCCGTCGATCGTGGCTTCATTGAGGCCGAGGTTGAGGATGGTATCCATCATGCCCGGCATGGAGAACTTGGCCCCGGAACGGACGGAGACCAAAAGCGGATTGGCCGGGTCGCCGAATTTGGCCCCCATGATCTTCTCCACCTTAGTCATGTATTCCTTCATGTCGGCGTCGAACCAAGCCGGCAGCGACATACCGTTGTCGTAAAACAGGTGGCAGGCATCGGTGGTAATGGTAAATCCCGGCGGGACGGGGATGCCGATATTGGTCATTTCGGCCAGGCCGGCTCCTTTGCCGCCCAAGACATCCTTCATGGCCCCGGTTCCTTCGGCCTTCCCCCCGCCGAACAGGTAGAACAGCTTGGTTCGGGGCTTGGCCGCGGTCGCGGCCGGGCCGGTTTTGGTGGTCGTCTTACTTTTTGCCATATGCACTTTTTCTCCACGCTAAAACGCCATCGCACTGGTTACGACCGGGCAATGTATCGTTTTCCAACCCGTTTGCAAATAAGAAAGGCGGTCGACGACCGCCTTTCGATACTTTTTTGCCTCCCCGCCGCCGGAACGGCCGCATGTTCCTACATGGTAAAGAGCCGGTCGCCGTTGATAATCTTCTCCAGCATCTTCAGGGTTTTTTCCACCGGGGAATTCATCAGGTCGCAGGTGTTATACGTCATCCGGGCCGCCTCCCGGGGACAGATAAAATTCGCCTTCCCCCGCCCTCCCCGTTTCTTCTTGTGCGTCAGATTGTACAGCCGCTGATACTCTTTGGCTTTTTCCTTGTGCAACTGGTAGTACCGACGCTGGTATTCACGGCGCGCTTCTGCGGCCGACAGGCCGCCCGGCTTGGTGTCGCTTGTGGAAGAATTACCCTTCCGTGTCATTCTTCACCTCGCTTTTGCGTTTGCCTTAGAAACTCCTTCATGTTGCCAATCCCTAGTGCCCCAGGCACATGGAGCTTCCTACTCGCAAATTAGTCTCCCAAAATCGCTTGTCAAGAGCTAACTGGACTTTTTCCAAAAAAATATTCGTCCATCGCCATATCAAACAATCAGTTACAGAATCGAGAAAAACGAAAATTCGATAACCGACTGAATGATAATGTCTTAAGCTCTTGTTTCCTTTCCTTGTCAAAGAACAAACCAGCGATTCCGAGAAAACTCCCATGACCCGTGAAGTTTGTTCAGGAGTTACCGCAACGCAAGTAAAGGCCCGAAAGACGCTTTTTTCCGTCCCTCGTTTCCCCGCCTTCGCTTTATTATACTCCGCTTGAGGCGGATATTCAAACTTTTTTTCATCTCCCCGGTCATTTTTTTCTTCGCCCCCGGTCGCCTCATCGCGCATAACCATCCGCCCAACAAAAAGCCCCGCCGGATGGCGGGGCCTAGGCATGTCGTGTCGCCCGCGGACGATCGTTCTACGACGACGCCTCGGTCGGTTTGCCCATCAGATGCCGGATGATTTCCATGATCACCAGCAGCACGATCACCAGCGCGATGACCCAAAGCACCACGCTGAACCCGACACCCGTCCGCGCCGTATCCACCCAGTCCCGCAGCACCTGCACCCGCTGGACGAACAGCGAAATACGGGCCATGACCGTGTAGCCGAAGGAAGCGCCGAACCCGATCATCAGGACATAGATGCCGATCTTGGCCAAGCCGCCGAAGACGCCTTTGTGTTCCTTGGAGAAGAAGAAATAGATCAAACTGCAGAGGACACCGACGATGATGAGCACGTCGGAGAGACCGATCCACCAGGAGCCGGAAAAATCGGGCACCCTGCTGATGGTATCGTACAACTGCGAGTTGATACGGTTTTTCATCTCCACCGGAATGGCCACACCGGTGGCAATGCCGAGGTAGAAGGCGATCGGATACCGCGAAATCCAACTCAGTTTTTTGGAAAAGCGGAACCACATCAGCAACCCCAAGATCCCGGGGATGACATACCACCAGGCGCCCGCCTTGAGCGGGTTGATCAGTTTCGGCGTCAGGGCGGTGTAGTATAAAAGAATGACGAAATACCCGGCCGAAACGCCGACCACCAGATGCTCGGCGATCTTATAGAACGGGTTGTCCTTGTACAAGAAGGAAAACGTGCACAGGGTCAGCATCGCCCCGAACGTCGTCCAGAGAAATTCGCTCCAGGCCATCAGACCGCCCCTCCTTTCCGGCGCGAGATGAAGAAGGCGATGTTGGCGAACAGGATGAAGAGGATGATGACGATGTGGGCCGACACCTGCACCCGCATCGCCTCGGAGGCGTCGCCCG
>JAAZOE010000575.1 GCA_012797915.1 Candidatus Zixiibacteriota bacterium
ACGAGCATCCCGGCGGCGGAAGCCTGCCGGGTCAGGGTGGCGATGATATCGTCCGCCTCGTACCCCTCCTGCATGATCATGGGAATGCGCAGGGCGGCGACCGTCTGGTGAATGCGGGGCAGTTGCGCGACCATTTCCTACGGCATTTTGACCCGGGTGGCCTTGTAGGCCTCGTACATTTTGTGCCGGAAAGTGGGGGCTTTGGTGTCGAAGACGACGGCCAGGTAATCGGGCTGCTCCTCGCGGATAATCTTGATCAGCGAGTTGAGGAATCCGAACGCCGCCGACGTGTTTTCCCCCCTGGAATTGATCAGCGGATTGCGAATAAAGGCGAAGTAGGCCCGATAGGCCAGGGCGGAACCATCGACCAAAAACATGGTTGCCGGCGGCTTATTCGACATACAGCCGCCTGGTTTCGATGATCTTCCGGACGCCGTCGGGGACGAGATATCGTATGGACAGGTGACTTTGGACCCGCCGGCGGATGTCGCTGGAGGAGATATCGATTTGCGGGATGATGATCCGTTCGGCCGCGCCCAGCGGCCCGGTGCCGGGAGGCGGAAAGCGGTATCCGGGGCGGGCGGCAATCGCGATGCGTACGCAGCGGGCCAGCTCTTCATATTTGTACCAGGACGAAAACTCCTCGACGATATCCGCGCCGACGGCCAGAAAGAAATCGGCGGCGGGGTACCGGCTGCGGAGGCAGTCTATCAAATCGAGGGTGTATCCAGGGCCCGGCGGCGGCTCCTCCAGACGAAATCCCGGGTTTCCCCGAAGGGCCGTCCGGACCATCGCCACCCGGTCGGCGTAATCGGCCATTTGGCGATCCGCCTTGAGGGGATGGTTGCCGGCGGGAACAAACAGCATGCCCGCGGCCTGCCGCGAGTACATCACGCTTTCGGCCATGATGAGGTGACCGACATGGATGGGATTGAAACTCCCGCCCATGATGCCCCAGACGCTGCCCTGCGACGGGTTATTTCTTGTCCCCTGCCTCGGCATCGTGTTTCTCAATCCAGGCCAGCATCTTCCCGGCCTTGCCGGCCAATTCATGATCGGGATAAACGACCAGAAAGGTGGAATATTTTTCCTTGGCGGTCGCAAACTGCTTCTGTTTGCGCGCGATTTCACCTTGGGCGAAAAGCGCCCGCGCCGCCCATTCCGTATCGGTGTATTCATCGATGACGGATTGAAAATAGATGCCGGCCGACTCGTGGTATCCCAGGCGGTAATAGGTCCACCCGCTGTCGAAGGTTTTATGGGCCAGCCGTTCCCGGGCCGCCTTGATGGTCGCCCGGGCGTCTTCCGCGGCATCGGATTCCGGATGGTCGACCAGGAAATCCTGCAGCGTCTGGATCGATTGCTGCAATTCCTTCTGGTCGAGGCCGTGGTTTTTGGGCGAGGCCTTGAAATAGCAGAGCCCGGTCATGTACTGTCCGTTGTCGACGAACGGCGAACCGGGATAGTTGTTGACCAGGCGTTCGAACTCGGTGGCGGCCATGAAATAGTCGTGCATCTGATAGTGCGACATGGCTAGAAAATACTGCGCCGAATCGACCATGGTGGCGCCGCTGAAATTATAGATGACTTTCTGAAATCCGTCGATGGCCCGAAGGTAATGGTTCTTGTCGTAATCCTGCCGGGCCTGCCGGAACTGCTCTTCCGCGGTGGCGAAGGTTTTCGGGGTCGCCGACCCGCAGCCCAGCGGGACGGCCGCGGCGGTGATGCTCAGCAATCCCAGGATGATGACGCGCTTAAATGTCATATTTCTCTTTCAACATCGTATAGTTCCGCCAGATGGTTTGAAAAAACCGGCCCGGCAGCGGTTGGTTGTCGCGAATCTGCTCGCGGAGCCTCGTTTCTCCGACGTTATAGGCGATAATCCCTTTCCTGACATCGCGGAATTTGAGGATCTGTTCGAACAGGTGCAGCGTTCCCAGCCGGATGTTGACCACCGGGTCGAACAAGGCCAGCGAATCGCCGGCCCCCAATCCGCTGCGCGACGCCAGGTCGGTGCCGATTGACGGCAGCAGCTGCATGACGCCCATGGCGCCATTCTCCGACACCTGCCCGCGGGTAAAGGAGGATTCCGTCAGAATGACGGCCATGATCAGAAAGGGATCGTAGCCGTACTTGGCGCTCTCGTCGAAGATAACCCCCGCCAGCTCCCGCTTTTCCTGTTCGGTGAAGCCGATCTGG
>JAAZOE010000576.1 GCA_012797915.1 Candidatus Zixiibacteriota bacterium
GAGCCGAGCATGAACACCACCGGCGGGAAGCAGGCGGCGGCCGGGCTCAGATGCAGAAATCGCGCCAGGCGGTAGAACCCGATCAGGCCGATGAAAGAGACGACGACGATCTGGATTTTCAGGCCGACAAGCGGGCCGAAAACAAGCAGCAGGCCGAACAACGGGTTGAGAACCGGGACTTCCGGGTGGGCGAAGAGGATATTCCCGCCGCCGATGTACGGATTCCAGAACGGAAACTGGCTATAATCGACGATCGAGCGGATGGCCGCGGCGTGCAGGGTGGTGAAGAGGTCCCAGTCGCGGATGCCCCAATACGACAGGTGGCGCAGGACGGGAATCGCCAGGAGGAGGGATAAACCAAGGAAGATGAGATACGGCAGCCATGCCGGGATGGCGCCATCCCCCCGCCGCTCGTCATGTGGAATGGCCGGTTCCATGGACGTGAATATCATCACCTTCCGGCGGGAGAACAACCTCAATCTGCGCCTAGTGATCCCGTAGGGAATCGATCGTGATCCAGTGGATGACCGAATCAGCCAGCGCCGTCGAATCAGCCCCAAGGAAGACCCTCATGGATTCAAGCGGATTGTTCGGTTTCATGACCCGGGCCAGAAAACAGGCGGTATCGCCGGGGATGGCATTGGGCGTGGCATCGGTTCCCTCGCCCCGGATGCCGTCGAGGGTGGTCATGTCATAACTCCCCGACGGCGTGGCTCCGCTGTGGCAGGAGATGCAATGGGCGTCGAAGATCGCCTTCATGTTGTCGGTGTAGTTGTTCAACCCGGAGTGACCGGGGGCGGCGTTATCCGTGACCACCCAGCGGATGATTTTATCTTCTTCCACGATGTTGATATGCGTCGCCCAGTGGTTCGGCGTGAGATACTCCAGCAACGGAGAGGTCGTATCCCCGGGAGTCATGTTGCCGTCGCCGGAGACTTCGTAATAATAATCGAGCGCATACCCGCCGCTGCGGACAGTTCCGGCGTGGCAGGAGAAACAGTGATCGGCCAGGATGGGCCGGATATCATAATAGTATTCGAAAACGCCGGGATCGGTGCCATACCCGATGAAGAACACGGAATCTCCCAGGGAATCAAACGCCGACAGGTCCGACGAAAACGGATACCCCGGATAATTGGCCGTGAAAATCCACTCCCCCGACGCTTCTCCGGAAGCGTCGGTCCGCGTGTAGGCCGTATCGTCCTCAAAACCGGCAGCCTGCGACGAATCGGTCGTGACCAGACATCGTTCCTTGGCGACAAAATAGACGCGATGACCGGAAACCGGATTGCCGTATTTATCGGTTATTTTCACCACATACGGCTCCGGCATTGTCTCCCCCGCCACCGTCCCGATCGTGGTCAGCGGAGACACTTTGGCCAGATTCTTGGCCGCATCGGGCAGGACCGTCATGGCGAAATAGGCGATGGAGTCATTGAGACCCGAGGCGACCACCCGAACCGTGTCGATGCCGATCAGGGTGTCCAGATAATACCGGTTCCGGGCGTACCCCTGGCTGTTGGTCACTTGCGTGGTCGACCAGGTGAAATGTCCGCCGGCTTCGGGGGTTATCTGGCTGAATGTCACGGAAATGCCTTCCACGGGATCGCCGGTCGTAGTCAGGACTCGGATCAATAGAGAATCCGAAAGGATGGAGCCGGCCGCCGCGGTCTGATTGTTTCCGGAGACGATCTCGATATGCGTGGTCGTTGAGGGTTGGTCATCATAGGGCACCCCCTTCTTGCCGCAGGACAGGGAGACGATTGCCAGAGCGGCGATAAGCAATACCGGAATGCCTCTTCGTGTCATCATAGAACCTTCCCATGTAATCATGACTGCGTGCGCGGATACCTCTTGTACCTGCCGACCATGGCCGGAGTTCCATCGTCTCCGGCGGCGGTAATCTACGGATTTTCCGGCGATTTTGAAACCGAAATATCGCGGTCGCGGCAGGGGGCGGCCGGAACCGGGGGCAGACTTATTTGAATTTCAGTCCCATCCGGGCCGCAGGCAGGAGATGATGTCGGTCGCGGACGAGGATCATCGCGGCAAAGGCAATGTAGACGGCCAGGACTTCCATGCGGATTTCGGTGAAAATCAGCTGGGCGATGAACAGCCCGGCCAAAAGGATGGCGCCGTACCAGGAAATCCGGCGATTGGCCAGGATGGCGACGGCGAAAATCGACTGCCCGGCGGTCAACCAGATTTCATGGTCTTGTCGGTAATCCAGCGGCAGGGCGGAGATTCGGCCGCAGGCGATGGAATAGACGATCGGCAGGGTCCCGACCAGCAGGGTCCATTGGTTGACTTTGGAGGAGATGAGGGCCCCCAAGGCGGCTTGGACCTGCCGTCGGGTGGCCCAGATGGAGGCGACCAGGAATTCCGGAGCCTCCGAAGCCAGCGGGGCCAGCCATTGCACCAGCAGGAACTCATCCAACCCCGACTGCCGCCCGAAGGCCACCAGGGATTCGGCGAACGGTTCGGCGCAGAGGAATATCACCACCCCGGCATACAGAAAAAACACGCCGGTCCAAGCGCGGCGATACCGCGGCCGCAGAGAGCCGATGAGGGCGGCCGGGCCGACCAGTTCCGGTTCCTCTTTGCCGGAACGGATGGTACGGATGATATAGGCGGCGAAGATGGCGATCAGGACGGCGGCATCGAACACCGACAGCGAGTTTTTGAACGGAATAGAGAAGGCATAGACGGTGGCGCAGGTGAGATAGAAAATCTCGGTGCTGTGTTCCTTGCCCATCTCCAGCGACTTTTTGCGCGTGCGCAGAAAATAGATGACCATGACGGTCGGCCAACCGATGCCGATCAACAGACGGTTGGCCCCGGTCATGTTGGCCAAAGCCAGCGGGGCGAAGGAGGGATCGTGGCCGGCCTTCCAGGCGAAGACCATATCGACGGCATATTCCGGGAGGACGGCGATGAGAGCCAGAATCGCCAGGGCAAACCCCTGCGAAATATCCATCTCGCTGATTTCGGCCGCCC
>JAAZOE010000577.1 GCA_012797915.1 Candidatus Zixiibacteriota bacterium
CCTGTTCGAAAATCCGCAGGTGGGCGAGGTTAACAACGCCCAGGCGCCGGAGGATTATCGCCTCGGCCCGGGAGACAACCTGATCATCAGCCTGTGGGGGCGGGTTCAGCAGGAATGGAATCTGACCATCGATCGGCAGGGAGCCGTTTTCATCCCCAAGGTCGGGGAAATCGCCGCCTGGGGCCTGACCCTGGCCGAGTTCGAAAGACGGCTGGAGGCCCAATTGAGTCAGGTGTACACCGGATTCAAGAAGAAGGTCGCGCTGGGAAAAATCCGCACCATCAAGGTCTTCGTGTATGGCGAGGTGCGCTCGCCCGGCGGGTATGCCGTCTCCTCGCTGTCATCGCTCTTCAACGCCCTGTATGCCGCCGGGGGACCGACGGCCAACGGGTCCTTCCGAAAAATCAAGCTGATCCGGCAGTCACAGACCACGCCGGTCGATCTATACGACTTCCTGTTATATGGCGACAAGAAATGTGATCACCCGCTGCAGTCGGGCGATGTCGTCTTTGTTCCGCTGGCCGGGCCGCAGGCGACCGTGCGGGGGTCGGTCAAGCGGCCGGCCATCTATGAATTGGTCGGCGGGGAAAAGATCTCCGATTTGCTGGCGCTGGCCGGCGGCGCCAACGCCGACGCCTACCTGGGCCGGTTGATGCTCGACCGTATCTCGGCCAACGACGCCCGCGAGGTGGTCGATCTCGATTTCACCAGACCGGATCGGCCGGACCTGGCTCTGGCCGACGGCGACGATTTGTCGGTCTTCTCGATCTACCAGATGCGGCAGAACGTGGTCTGGGTCAACGGCCAGGTCAAACACCCCGGCACCTTCGAACGAACCGAGGGGATGCGGGTGGCCGATCTGATCGACAAAGGCCAGCTCCTGCCGAAAAACGTCTATCGCGACCGAGCCGACCTGTACCGTCGGCATGACGACGGCCGGGTGGAAATCATGGCGGTCAATCTCGACCGCGCCTTGGCCGGAGATCTCCGCGACAACATCGCCCTGGAAAATCTCGATTCGCTCCACATTTACAGCACCGATGACGTGGAACGGAAGAAATATGTCTATATCGAAGGAATGGTGCAGCGGCCGGGAAAATACCTGCTGTACGACAAGATGACCGTCTCCGACCTGGTCTTCCTGGCCGGCAACCTGACGGAAAGCGCCTATATGCTCTCGGCCGAATTGGCCCGGATCGACAGCCTCGGAGCGACCACCATTCTGACCGTCCCGCTGGATCGCCGTCCGCAGGGTCTGGAAACGCCGTTGGCCGAAAACGACCAGTTGTTCATTCGCAAGATTCCCGGCTACCAGCTTCATCGCAACGTGCAGATCGACGGGGAAGTGACCTTTCCCGGCACCTATACCCTCACCGGCCGGGAGGAGACCCTCTACGATCTTATCCAACGGGCCGGGGGATTCACGCCGAAAGCCTATCCCAACGGTATCGTCTTCCGCCGCAAGGCCATCACCGCCGATCTGGAACGCCAGGATATCAACACCATGGTGGCCATCGCCCAGCCGTATATCACCGATTCGGCCGGCAATTATAAGGTGGTGGAAACGATGGATTTGAAACCCCAAACCATGGAACGGCTGGTCGTCGACATGGATCGTCTCCTGGCCACCGCGGGCGCCGATGGGAATATCAGACTGCAGACCGGCGACAACATCTATATTCCCCAGACCCCCAGCGGCGTCTCGGTGATGGGCGAAGTCTGCGCCAACGGTACGATCAGTTACCTGCCGAATAAATCGGTCAAATATTACCTGCAGCAGGCGGGCGGATTTTCCAAGCGGGCCGACAAGGACCAGACCCGCCTGGTCAAGGCCAACGGCCGGGTCTATGCCTCCGGCGATGTCCTGGGCCGCAAGGCCGATCTGGGGGATGTCATCATCGTCCCCACCGAAATCAAGAAAGAGCATGACTGGCTGAAAACCCTCACCACCGGGGCGTCGATACTCACCGGTGTGGCCACATCGATCCTCATTATCGACCGGCTGTGACCGCGGGAAGGAAAGCGCACCTATGTTGAACATCACGGCATGGAAGCATCGTTTGGAACCGCTGCTGGCGGGACGGTCGGTCCTGATCACCGGCGGAACCGGGTCGTTCGGTCGGACCTTCACGGCCGCTTTGCTGAAATCATTCGGCGACGTCCGCCGGGTGATCGTGTACTCCCGCGATGAATTGAAACAATTCGAGATGGCCCAGGCCTTTCCCCGCACCCGTTGGCCGCAGATGCGTTTCTTCATCGGCGACGTGCGGGATAAAGAGCGGTTGTACCGGGCGATGGAAGATGTCGATATCGTGATTCACGCCGCGGCCCTCAAACAGGTTCCGGCCGCCGAATACAACCCCTTCGAAACCATCAAGACCAACATCATCGGCGCCCAGAACGTCATCGAGACCGCCATCGACCGCGGTGTCCGCCGGGTCGTGGCGTTGTCCACCGACAAGGCCGCCGCACCGATCAACCTCTACGGCGCCACCAAGCTCTGCTCCGACAAACTGTTCGTCTCGGCCAACCATTTCCGCGGCAAACACGACATTCTCTTTTCCGTCGTCCGCTACGGCAACGTCATGGGCAGCCGCGGCAGCGTCGTCCCGTTTTTCATGGAGAAACGAGGCGAGGGGACAGTGCCGATCACCGATGAGCGGATGACCCGGTTCAATATCACGCTTTCGGAAGGGGTCGAACTGGTTTTCTACGCCCTGGCCCACATGTGGGGCGGCGAGATTTTCGTCCCCAAAATCCCCAGTTACCGGATCACCGACATGGCCGAGGCTATCGCCCCGGAGTGCAAGAAGAAAATCATCGGCATCCGGCCGGGAGAAAAGCTTCACGAGGAGATGATTACCGCCACCGATGCCCTCCATTCGCTCGAATTCGCCCGGCATTTCGTCATCCTCCCGACCATGCCGCTGTGGGATTTCACAAAATACGCGGCCGAATTCGACGGCCGACCGTGCGCGGAAGGATTCCGGTATTCCAGTGACGGCAACGATCGCTGGCTGACCGTTGCCGATATCCGCGACCTGATCCGCCGTCATCTGGACCCGGCGTTCGCCGCCGGATGCGCTCCCGCCGCCGAAACCGGCCGGCGCACCATCACCCTCATCCGGGGAACCGAGGATGCCTCGGAAACCGCTCCGGCCTGGCTCACCGCAGGCGACCGCTGGACCGTCACCCGCCGGGCCGCCGCCTCGCGGATGGAAGAAATCCCGGAACTGGTGAAAGGAAAGTAATCATGGACGAAGCCGCCTTCCTCCCCTACAGCCGCCAGCATGTCACCCTGGAAGATATCGACGCCGTCACGGCGGTCCTGCGGTCCGACTGGCTGACCCAGGGACCGGCCGTCTCCGCCTTCGAGGATAATCTGGCCGATTACCTCGGGTGCCGCGAAGCGGTGGCCTGCTCCAGCGGCACCGCGGCCCTGCATCTGTCGATGCTGACTCTGGGGCTGGGACCGGGGGATGTGGTCGTCACGACCCCCAACACCTTCGTCGCCACCGCCAATTGCGCCCGCTTCGTCGGGGCCGAGGTCCGTTTCGCCGATATCGACCCGTCGACCGGCTTGATCGACCCGGCCGCGGTCGCGGCTCTGCTGGAACAGGATACCGAACGAAACATCAAGGCCGTCATCCCGGTCCATTTCGCCGGGCAGCCGGCTGACCTGCCGACGCTGTACGAACTGGCCAACCGGCATGGCGCCTGGCTGGTGGATGATGCCTGCCATGCCTTGGGCGCCGGATACGTGCATGAAGGACAAACGTACGCCTTGGGCAATAACCCCCACAGCGATCTGACCGTCTACTCTTTCCATCCGGTCAAGCATATCGCCGTCGGCGAAGGCGGCGCGATTGTCACCAACCACAAAGATCTGGCCGACCGTCTCTGCCTCTTCCGCAGCCACGGCATCCGCCGTCAGGATTTCATCATTCCCGATCAGGCCTGCACCCCCGAGGGGGTCGCCAATCCCTGGTATTACGAAATGACCGAACTGGGGTATAACTACCGGCTGACCGATCTGCAGGCCGCCCTGGGGTCGTCGCAATTGACCCGCCTGCCGCAGTCGTTGGCCCGGCGCAACGAAATCGCCGCCCGGTATGCCGAACTGCTGGCGCAGACCTTCCCGGCCGACATCGTCCACGCGCTGGCGGTCCGGCCCGATGTCGACCACGCCTATCACCTGTATGTGGCCCTGATCGATTTCGATCGACTGGGGCTGCCGCGGGCAACCGTGATGAATCGTCTGCGGGCCGCCGGCATCGGCACCCAGGTGCATTACATTCCCGTCCATCTCCAGCCGTATTACCGCCGTTTGGAAACGATGGACCAGGTGAGGTTGCCCGAGGCGGAAAAATATTATGCGCAGGCGCTGAGCCTGCCGATGTATCCCGAATTATCTCTCGCTGATATCGAACGGGTGGTTACCCGGCTGGAATCGGCGTTGGCCGCTCAGCGCCAACCGGCGCTTCGCAGTTGATTACCTTCTCTCGTGTTCAGCT
Organism: Candidatus Zixiibacteriota bacterium; assembly: GCA_012797915.1. GTDB lineage: Bacteria > Zixibacteria > MSB-5A5 > GN15 > JAAZOE01 > JAAZOE01. The sequence continues at coordinate 4,515 of JAAZOE010000577.1, forward strand.
ACCTCGCCGGGCGCATCTTCCTTCACGCCACAGGACGATGCGCCCGGTTCCATGTATGGGCAGATCATCCTGACGGTATCCGGAGAGCCAAAGTTTTTGTGGATATATCGGGCGACGGCGCCTAGGTTGTCAATGGTATGGACCGTCCCTCGAAAAGAACGGATGCGGCCGCCGGCGCAGCCGTCGATAAAAGCGAAATATCCCGCCTCGGCCTGGGAGCGGTACAGTTCGGTCTGGATTACGGCATCGCCAACCGCCGGGGGAAAACCGTCCTCGAGGAGGTCCGCGACATTCTCGCTTGCGCCGCCGAACGGGGAATACGGACGGTCGATACCGCCCCGGCCTATGGCGACAGCGAGGAGGTATTGGGGTGCGTCCTGCCGCGTGATCATCGGTTTCAGATCGTCACCAAAACCCCCGCTTTCGATACCGGCATGATCACGGCCGAGGACGCCCGGCGATTGCG
>JAAZOE010000578.1 GCA_012797915.1 Candidatus Zixiibacteriota bacterium
CACCCGTAACTTGACCACAGCCAGTCACCCGGGATATCCACCAGGCCGCGCCTGACCGGATTATGGTGACAATATACTATCTTTTCTGTTACCGCCAAAGGACTTCGACAATTGTGATCATAACAACGCCGTTCCCAGAGGGCTATGTGGCCATCCGGGCGAGCCAAATATTCGCGCAACGTCGGTATGATGGCATGCGCCGCCCGCGCCTTCATCTGGCCGATAACCACGCCCAATCTGAGGCCAGTCGGTGGATCCAGAACCAAATGAACATGATCCGGCATAATCACATAGCCGAGAATCTTGATGGCATAGTCCGTCCGTAATGATTTCATTTGTTCCAAGAGGCGCTGGATGCAGTCTTCTTTGGCCAGGTAGGGGTATTTTCCGTAGCATGAGAAGGTGATGAAACGGGCCGTTCCGAGGTTGTCATAATGACGGAGCCGGGGCATGAAAAGTCCGTGTTCCTTTTCTTAGAAAAGGTTTATCACATATCCCACCATAAATGGTGGGCCACCAACAGGCGGCTTTTATTTGCGCATGAGCGATATCGAAATCATATGCGTCGGGCCGAGGACGGGATGATGGGAGAATTTGTAGTCGAAGATGAAATGGCCCTTGGATAACGTCAGCCCCGCCCCGAAACGGACCGGCTGAAGCACCAGCGCCCAGTTCAGGACCGCATACTCGGTCAGGGTGATCGCCTGCGTCAATTCTGCCGTCGGCTTCTGATACTTGACGAATAACAATTTCCCCTGGCTGTCCAACCCTTCTTTGGATCTGTACGACACCCCGAATTCCACTTCCGGCGGCAACGGAGAGTCGCCATCGTAATACCGCGGCTGGTTGATAGTCCGCGCGACGACGTATCCCAAGTATTGGTCGCGTGCATACGACAGCCCAATATTGCCGGCCGAGGCGCTCAGGTAGCCGTACTTCTCGCCGAACGATACCCGGCTATAGACCGCCGACATCCCGGCGCGGAAATATCCTTTTGTGTAATTGCCGAACGCCGCCAGTCCGATCTGATGAAAGTAATCCGGCGTGCCGAAGGATGAAAACCCGAGGCCGAAAATGAAATCCCCCCGGCGCATCGCCGCCGCCCCCCGGTTGTCGGTCAATTCCTTGATATTGTACAACTGCCGGTATGAAGTTTGGAACACCATCTTATGGCCGATATCGGCGAACGGGTAATCGGCCATCGCCAACGGCCCGGCATTGGCGAAATCGACATACCCATGCGGAAACACCTGATTATCTCCAAAAGATAACCCCGTTGCCGAAAGCGAAGCCGATGCCGCCGCCACGACAACAAGCATCATCACATATGCCGCCATCCGCCGTTTCATCGCGCGATCACCACCGTTCTCTTAATCTTCGCCGATGTCCCTCCCTCAGTCTGGGCATAGAGGATATAGATGCCGACTCCCAGCGTCCGTCCGTCATCGCCGCGGCCGTCCCAGAGAATCTCCCCCGGAATCGACAGATCGTCCTCGAAAAACGTCTTCACCTTCCGCCCTGCCAGATCATAGATCGCCATCTCGAACCGATCCGCCTCGGGTGGGTTGAATTTGATGGTGGTTTCATCCTCGAAGCCATCGCCGTTGGGAGAGAACGGGTCGGGGGACACATCGAGGTCGATCGTCGCTATCCGGGGAGAGAAAAACTGATTCCGTTTTCCGGGCGTGGAGCCTGTTGAAGAGAACGATTCACCCCACAAGGATTTTCCCTCGGGATCGATATACCGTTCCCAGCTGCGGTTGTTGCCGAAACTGCCGTCATAGATAACCGTGTCGCCGATGGTCCCGCCGGGATATTCCAGCCGGATGGTGTCGCCGTCGTTGTTGAGAATCGGCCAACCCACCGGGGAGACCACGGTGCCGTTGAAGTCGGTGTAATATCGACGGAACCGGGACACATCCTGCGCCAGCACGACATATCCGTTCGCGGGAAGGATGAGGTTCATATTGGAGATGGTTCGCATGGTCTGGGCGTCACCGATCCGGTACAGGCGCAGATTGATCGGCTGAGTGGTCGGATTGTACAACTCGATCCATTCGGTTTCGAGATCATAGACCGGACTTGAAACAAATTCATTGATAATCGGTCCGGTAAAGGATGATTGCGCCGCCGCCGGCATCGACAACAACCAGAGCGAGAATATCAGGATCGCCCGGGATGCCGTCATAGCGCCCACACCAGGTCCCAGCGAAATTGACCATACGTGCCCGAGGTACTGCCGCGGCGATACCGATAGCTGTATTTGACCACCGACCCCAGGCGGCGGTTGACCGCCGCCTGATGGCCGACCGTCAGGTAGACCGCCTGGGTCTTGATATCATCGGGACGAAACCGATCGAATTTACCGGTGACCGTCAGCGTGCCGTACCGGCCGGAAATCTTTTGTTCCGCATAGAGAAGGAAGTCATCGCGGTCGTTTGATTGGTCGAGTCTGTGTCCGACCACGAATCGAGTCCGCATCGCTCCCTGCTGTCTGACCAATTCCATCTGGATTCGCCTTTGCCCTCGTTCGCCCGAATATAGACTATCGCGGCGCCAAAAGCAATCGAGTTTCAACCGGTATCCGGCGGCGACCTTCCCGGTGATTCCGATCAAGGCTTCCGCCCGATTATCGCTTTCGCTCCGCCAGGCATACCCGAAAGTCGTATGCAGGCTCACCCGGTCGGTCATGTCCTGTTTGGTCCGAATGGCCCCTCCGGTCTCACCGGCATACCGGTCGCTCCAGGACAACCCGATTTCATCCACGGTCGCCCTGCGCGACCGGCGCGACGACGGCCCGCCGGAAAACCAGGCCGGGTATCCGTCCGCGTACCGCCAGGCCGAAACGGTGACCGTCCCCCTGCCTCTTTTGACTCTTCCTTCGCCTGCCAATGCGGCTGTCATCGTCCCGTCGCTCACCGCGGTCGCGAGTTCATACTTCGCGGCGGTTTTATTCGATCTCACTTCCCCCGTTCCAGACAGATAGGCCGCTTCCGCGGACGCATGGCTTCCCCGTGACCGAAGCAGACCATACGCAGCCGAAATTGTCACCGGTTGACCGCCGACCACAACCGGCGCCGCGGCCCCAACGAAATGCTTGGCGAATTCCTCGTTGCGGTCGGTGTCATAGATGATGACAGGCTTTTCCTTCCCCGGACCGAGCGTTACCCGCACACCATTGGATCCGCCATACCGGGGAAACAGGAAACCTTCCAGACCCTCGCCGACATCGGCCTTGCTGAACAGTTGGCCATGGTATCCATAAATGAGGCCCATCCCGAACCGGTCGTTGCAACTCCCGACAGTCAGGCCGGCGATGGTATCGGCCTTTTTCGTGAACCGATATTCGATGGACCTCCGGCCCGGATGCATTACGCCGCCATACTCCCACTGCCATTCGCCATAATACCGGCATCCATTTCGGGCAGCATGGGTTCGTCCCAATTGCCGGGACTGCGTTTCTGATGTCAATTTCTGGTCGTGTCGAAAGAGTATGCCTTGTGCCCGCGAAACGGATACGGTTCGTTTCGCCGGAGTCGACGCCCCCGAACCGGGATCATCCTGATTGAACTCCGGATTGGTCGTGAATCCGGTCAGCAGGTCGGGAAACTGGAGGAGAAATAATGTGTCCTCGCGGCTAAGACATCCATCGGTGGAAATCTCCAGCAGGGCGCGGTAGTCCTCGTAGTCGAGAAAACCGTTTTCGAACGCCTCGGCAATCTCTTCCGGGTCAGGGACGACAACAGACATACTTTCATTGGCGACGACAGCCGCGGAGAGAACCGCGATGAACAGGTATGGCAAAATCTGCATAATAAAACGGTTGGTGTTCCGCAACTTCGATTACAGGAATTAAGGCACAAATGGGGCAGGAGTCAAGATCATGGCATGACTTGAAGAGAGAAAGTGATGGTCGGCGGGCAACTCCGGATGGCGGAAACGATGGATCAGTCGGAGCCGAATTTTCTCAGCTTCCGATACAGGGTTCGTTCGCCGATTCCCAGGCGCCTCGCCGCCTCGCGCCGGTTGCCGCCGGTCGAGGCCAGCGTCCGGCGAATCAGTTCCTCTTCCATCTTTTCCATGGCTCCGGTTTCGTCCGGCCCGCTTTCCGCCTGAGGAACCGGCCCCGCCGTCTGCGGCGGCAGGTTGCTGACGATCAGGTCGCGCAGCAGGCGAACCTCCTGCCCCAACGACAAGAGCGCCTGATAGATCAATTGGAACTCGGCCTGCTGGGGGGTCTTGCCCGTGACCACCGGCAGGTTTCGTTCCACGTATCCCTGCTCCTCGACGAACTGCATGACCAGGTGTTCCGAGATTTCTCCTTCCGGCGCGGAGACGACGATCCGGCTGACAAAGTTCTTCACCTGCCGGACGTTTCCCGGCCAGCCGAAATTGGTCAGAAGCTGCATCGCCCGTTCGGAAAATCCCCGCGACGATCCGGTCTGCTCGATGAAGAAATGGTTGATCAGGGGGATGATATCGGCCTTCCGGTCGGACAATCCGGCCAGGTTGATCCGAAACGTTCCGAGACGATAATAGAGGTCGTCGCGGAACTTCCCCTCGGCGATCGCCTCGGTCAGTTCCCGATTGGTGGCGGCCACGATCCGGACATCGGTATGGACCATATCTTCGCCGCCGACCCGGTAGAAACTACCCTCCTCCAGCGCCCGCAGCAGCTTCACATGAAGCGCCGGGGTCGTTTCCC
>JAAZOE010000579.1 GCA_012797915.1 Candidatus Zixiibacteriota bacterium
ATAGAAAATCCGGCTGGCCTCGCCGATCATCTGTTGCGGAGCCGGCAGGATAAACGCCGCCCCGATCACCCAGGCCATCAGCACGAATAATACGATTTTCCACCACATAATCCGACCGTATTGCTCCCGGCAAGAGACTTCAAAAACGAAGAGACTGCATTATCGACTGTAACAATCCTTGTTCCGGATTGTTTCCGAAAATCATTCTTCCCACACGAATTCAAAAAGCAGCCACCCGGCCGTAATCATGACCACGGCATAGCTGACCAGCAGCTGGAGCTCCGATGAGGCCGCCGCAAACGGGTTCTCCCCGGCCGTCAAGGCTTTCCGGGTTCCCCCGATCGCCCCGATCAGAAGCGGCAGCAGAATCGGAAACGACAGTACCGCGAACAGCGCCCCCTTGATATTAGCCTTGGAGATGATCGCCGCAATCAGCGTACTGGCCCCGGCCAGCCCAATCGACCCGATCACAAGCACGACCAGAAACAGTCCGACATCGGCCGCCCGGGCGTCGGTCATGATAAAAAACAACGGGGTGATGACCAGCTCCAACAGCATCAACAGCAGGAAATTGAACGCTAGCTTGCCGATATAGATCGCCGATGGATCGGAGGTCAGCCGCAAAACAATCGCCGTCCGGGACTCCTCCTCCTTGACGAACACCTGGGCCAGCCCCGACATGGCCGAGAAAAAGAGGATGATCCAGAACAGGGCGGCGTAGACATCCCCCGGCAGGCCCAACTGCCCGACCGAAAACGACACCACGGTCAACGTGGTGACGCCGAAAAGCAGGATCGCATTGACGGCGTACCGGGTGCGGTACTCCGACAGGATATCCTTACGCAGGACCGCCAGCGATTTAGACGCCAAGCCTGATGAGCTTTTCGGCAAAGCCGTACTCCCCTGCTTCGTTGGTGGCGACAATCAAAATGCCGTTTTTCTTCTGCCGGGCCATAATCCCGGCCACGACCGCTTTCCCCTCGTCGTCGAGGTTGGCGGTCGGCTCATCGAGGAGCAGATAGACCGGATCGTTGAGCAGCGCCACGGCGTATTTGAGCCGCTGTTTCATCCCCGATGAATAGGCGCCATAGAAGTCCCCACCCCGTCCGCCGAGTTGAAGATCGCCCAGTATGGAATCGACCCGGTCCTTTTCGAGGGATACCCCCCGCATGGCGGCGAAAAAGGTCAGATTTTCGGCCGCCGTGAGGGAATCATACAGGGTCAGTTCCGGCCCGACATATGACAACCGATTCCGTATCTCGGCCCGGTCGAGTTTCTTCTTTTCGTTAGAAAAGGTGACTGACCCGCGGGTGGGAGTGGACAGCCCGGCCAGGATTTTAAGAAGCGTGGTCTTGCCGGAACCGTTCTTGCCGACCACCGCCAGAGAATCGCCGACGGCAAGCGTAAACGATACCTCATCGAGTACCCGCCGTGTCCCGAACCGTTTGCTGAGTTTTGTGACTTCGACCCCGTACATCGGTTATGATACGCTTCCCCGTCCCATTTGATTGACCTCCGTACCGTAGGTCAGGAGCCCTGTGCTCCTGACTATTCGATGTCGGGTTTCTCATCCCGCACTCCGTGTGGGACTCGGAACGCCGACCTACTTCCTTGACCGATGCCCTTGCCTTTTTCTGTAGGGGCGCGCGGCTGCGCGCCCGTCATCAATCATCCATCCCCTTGAAGGGGCGACCGGGCGCTTGCCCTTTATTTCCTGACAATGTTATCAATTATCGCCCACTCATGTACCAAGTCAAGGGAAAATACTCTCCGTACAGGCCGCGGCGTAAATGGTATAAAAGGATAAATGACTACTCTATTGACAAAGGTTCAGCGTCCCGTATATTGAATCTGGGTCGCGTCCCCGACGCGATTCATCCGCCGGGAGGGTTCCATGCGCAGGGTTATTCCTTTGACCATGTTGCTGTCGGCCGCAGTGTGCTGGGCGACGATTGTTCAGGTCCCCAACGATGTTGCCACGATACAAGCCGGCATCGATTCGGCCGTCGATGGCGACACGATTTTGGTGCATCCAGGGACGTACACGGAGCGGATCGATTTCGGGGGTCGCGATATCGTGGTGGCTTCGCTCTATTGTCTTACCCCTGATACAGAACTGGTAAACACCACCATCATCGACGGCGACTCGTCCGGCGTCGTGGTCACCTTTGCCAACGGAGAAACCGCCGCGGCCAAACTGATTGGCTTTACCATCCGCAATGGATACTCCGACGACCCACCCCGCGGCGGGGGGGGTGTGTTGCATCGACGCCGGCCCGACCATCTCTGACAATATCATCACCCGCAACCAGGCCTGGTACGGTGGCGGCATCTACTGCCTTCGGGCACAACCCGTCCTGACCCGCAACCGCATTCTCCAGAATTGGGCAAAACATGATTTTGGAATGTGGTCCGGGTGGACCAATGGCCCGGGGGTTTATTGCGATACCGGATCGAACGCCGTTATCAGGGCCAATTTCATTGCCGGCAATCGAGGTTCTAACGGCGGCGGCATTTATGCCATGTGCAGTTCTCCGATAATCGAAAACAATACCATCACACTCGATACCGCTATCGATTTCGGCGGCGGCATTTTCTGCCAGCATTCCCAGGCGACAATCCGCGGCAACGTGGTGATGCTCAACCATGTCTTGGGATACATGGGCGGTTTCGGCGGCGGAATCGCCTGTGACAGTTTCAGCGGGACTCTCGATTCCAATATCGTTGCCGGCAACAGCATCGGTCCGTATGACAATACTTCCGGCGGCGGCGGTTTGCATTTTCGATTGTCAAATACAATAATGAGAAACAACACCGTGACAGGCAATGTTGTGCCGTTCGGGCTCGGCTTGGGATTGGATATCGATACCTCCACACTGCAAATCATCAACACCATTATCTGGGGCGACAACTGCCCCGGCGGGGAAATATCCACTGACATCATTCCTTTCTTATCCGTTGCCTTTTCTGACGTCGAGGGAGGTTGGTCGGGCGTCAACAACTTCGACGCCGACCCGCTGTTTTGTCCGGAGGACAGTTATCGACTTCAGGTCAATTCCCCTTGTATCGGAGCCGGACAGAACGGCGGCGATGTCGGCGCCGGGGGGATCGGCTGTTATCTCTGCGGTGATATCAATGGCGACGGAGCAATCAACGTGGGCGATGCCGTCTATATCGTCAACTATCTCTTTAGGAGTGGCCCGCCTCCGGCTTCCCCGGAGACGAGCGACCTGAATTGCAACGGGACTCTGAACATCGGCGACGCTGTCTACATTGTGGCCTATATTTTCAAGAGCGGCCCGGCCCCTTGCGCGGACTGCCCTTAGGCGGCTGTCGAACTTCGTCATACCAAAGGGGAAGGGTGAGATGAGGGTTCTTTCGGCCGGTAAACCGAGGGCGAAGTCCCCAAGCAAAAAGGCCCTGCCCCAACGGGCAAGGCCGGATCGAATTTCCTGTTCGCATCGTTGGACCGCGTCACCCCCCGGTCCGACGGTATATATCGATTATAATAATGCCGCGATGGCCGCCAGCCGATCCTTCTGCATCAGCTTCATCACCTGGTCGGCATGGCATGGCTGACACCCCAGATCGACATGGGTCGTCAGGATATCCCCCAGGTTCCTCTGGAACAACATCGCCTTTTGCTTGCCGAAATACCGGGCGGCGCAGACATTCGCCCCCCGCAACACGTCGCAGTCCTCACAGACAGGCATCTTCTGGATAGCCGCCAGCTTCTCGGCCACCTCCTCGGCCGTCGGCTTTCTTCTCATCGTATACCTCCGACTCCCTTCGGATTGTCTCCTACCGCCTGGATACGATTATTCAAACTTTTTGGCAATATCAAAATCGCCGCCTTCACAGGTTATACCGGCTTTGGTGACGGAAAGTTTGACCGGATCGAACGATCCGGGCCAAAAATCAATGGACGACTGAGGCCAGCCGCTCCCAGCGGACCCGTCGAAGGAAATGGATGATATTGTATCAGGCCGAGGCGGGAATCGAGCCCCATTCGGCCAGGCTGATCACCGGCGCGTTGGCATCCGGCTCCCACGACCAGTGGATAACCATCGCCTCCCCCTGCACCAGCTCCAGCGGCACCGGACCCCAGTAGCGGGAATCGGAACTGTTGTCCCGGTTGTCTCCCATGGCAAACAGATGTCCCGCCGGCACCCGGTACGGTCCGAAATTCACCCGGGGATCGG
>JAAZOE010000049.1 GCA_012797915.1 Candidatus Zixiibacteriota bacterium
GCCCCGGCCCCAGTACCGCCCGCAACAGATCGCCCTCGAACGTCTCGTCGACGGCATCGGTTTGCAGAGCGGCGAACATTTCCCGCAGCTGCCCGGCCAGATGCCCGGTCTGGCTCATGGCCACCTGGGCCCGACGCAGTTTGGCCGCCGCCACCATCATCATGGTGTTGGTGATCTGCCGGGTCAGGATGACCGACCGGATCCGTTTGCGTATGTCCCGCAGGGTCGCCATCGATTACGCCGTTTTCCCCTCGCGTTTCTTGCGGAAAGCCTCGAGAAGCGTTTCGAGTTTGGCGGTCGTTTCCGCCGACAGATGCCCGTCGGCGGCGATCGCCGCCGGAATCTTGCCGTCCTGGCCGGTCACGAAGGCATAAAAATCCGACTCGATCTGCACTATGGATTCATCCTCCGCCTGCAGCGATTTCTTCTTGCCCGCCATCCAGTCTTCAATCAAGAACTGCGGCTTGAAAGCCGCAATGATTTCCCGAAGTTTGGCCTCTTCCGGCTCTTTGACCGTCTGCCGGGTCTTGAAGACGGCAAAGAAGATGTTGGTCAGCTTTCCGGCGGCGATCAACTCGATGATGTGATGGCAGAACCGTTGTTCGAATATCGTCGCCAGCACCGGCGGGATGCCCGACAGATGCCCTTTGGCCTCCAGCCAGTTCATGATCGTGCGGAACGAATCCAACACGAAGGAATGGCGGCGCAGTTTCAACCACCGCACGATCGGGATATCCTTGTCTTTCTCGATTCCCTGTTCGATATCCGGCACGACCAGGCGAAGGTATTCATACAGGAGGAATTCCAACCGGCGGACGTCGGTTACGGCAAAACGGTCCAGCCGGCCGCTGACCCCGGCCCAGATGGCGATGACCTGCCGGGATAACGTCTCGGGGACATATTGATCCTGCTTCAGCAGCTCGACCATCTTTTCGCCGCGGGCCAGTTGCTGTTTGGTCATTTCATCCAGTTCGGCCCCGAAGCGGGCGAACGCCTCCAGTTCGCGGTACTGGGCCAGGTCCAGCCGCAGGGAGGCTGCCACCTTTTTCATGGCTTTGGTCTGCGCCTTGCCGCCGACGCGGGAGACGGAGATGCCGACGTTGATGGCCGGCCGCACGCCGGAGAAGAACAGTTCCGGTTCCAGATAAATCTGGCCGTCGGTGATGGAAATCACGTTGGTCGGGATGTAGGCGGAGACGTCGCCGGCCTGGGTTTCGATAACCGGCAGGGCGGTCAGGGAACCGCCGCCGAGTTCGTCGTTGAGCTTGGCCGCCCGTTCCAGCAGACGGGAATGGCAATAGAAAATGTCGCCGGGATAGGCTTCGCGGCCCGGCGGCCGACGAAGCAAAAGCGACAACTGCCGGTAGGCCTGGGCATGCTTGGATAGGTCGTCATAGATCACCAGGGCGTGGCGGCCGTTGACCATGTCGTCCTCGCCGATGGCGCAGCCGGCGTAGGGAGCGATATATTGCAACGGCGCCGGATCGTTGGCGGTGGCCGAGACCACGGTGGTGTAGGCCATGGCCCCGTGCCGGCGCAGCACCTCAATCACGCGGGCGACGCTGGAAGCTTTCTGGCCGATGGCCACGTAGATGCAGTGGACGCCGGTACCCTTCTGGTTGATGATGGCGTCGACGGCGATGGCGGTCTTGCCGGTCTGGCGGTCACCGATGATCAGCTCCCGCTGGCCCCGCCCGATCGGAATCATCGAGTCGATGGCCCGCAGGCCGGTCTGCAGCGGTTCCTTCACCGGCTGACGTTCGACGACATTGGGGGCGATGCTTTCCAACAGTCGCGAAGCGGTGGAGGCGATCGGGCCTTCGCCGTCCAGCGGTTCGCCCAGGGGATTGATAACCCGGCCGATCAGGGCCGGACCGACCGGCACCTGCGACACCTTGCCGGTCCGCTTGACCAGGTCCCCTTCCTTGATCTCGCGATCGCTGCCCAAAATGGCGACGCCGACGTTGTCGGCCTCGAGATTGAGCACCATGCCGGTGACGTCGCCGCCGAAGACGACCAGTTCCGACATCATGACGTCGCGCAGGCCCCAGACGCGGGCGATGCCGTCACCCACCTGCAGGACCACGCCGACCGAATCCATCTCCAGCTTGGTCTCGAATCGGTTGATTTCCTTTTGCAGGATCGCCGATACTTCTTCAGGATTCAAACCCATGTTCCACTGCTCCCTTACTTCGCCCCGAACCGGCCCGTCGGCCGTCCGATTATCGTCCCGACAAATCCCGTCAGGCCACCGTGACCTTCATCAACTCCTCGCGCAGCAGCCGTAGCTTCTGCCGGACCGAACCGTCGATGATACGGTCTTTCAGCACCACGATCATCCCGCCCACCAGCCGGGGTTCGACCGTTTCATCCAGTTCGATCGTCTTGCCCGTCTTGGCCCGCAGTTCCGCGATCAGTTTCCGCCGTTCGTCGTCGGTCAGGGCCACCGCCGTCCAGACCCGGGCGGTCAATCGTCCCTGCGCCTCCGCCGCCATCTCCAGGAAATGCTCGATGATGCCGTGCAGGTATCCGACCCGATGCTTGTGCAGGATGATCGTCATGAATTCGAGCAGCACCGGATGCAGCCGCCCGGTGAACACCCGCCGGAGGGTTGCCGCCTTGTCCTGTTCCAGCAGGTGCGGGGCCTCCAGGATCTGCATGAGGGTGGGATCCCGCTGCAACAGGGTGTCCACCTCCGACAGCTCCCGTTCGGCCTGAACCAGGATATCCCGGTCGGCGACGACGGCGAACAAGGCCGCGGCGTATCGTTTGGCTACCTGCTCGGTCTGCATGGCTTACGTCTTTTTCACCCCGTCGATGAAATCGGAGATCAGCCGACGATGTTCGGCGTCGTCCAGGCGGGTCTGGATGATTTTCTCGGTGGCCGCCAGGGTCATGGCCACCATCTCCTCTTTCAGCGCCACCCGGGCCTTATCGACTTCCAGCGTCAGATGGGCCTTGGCCCGCTCGATGATCTCGCCGGCCTCCCGCTGGCCCTGTTGCCGGATTTCTTCGGCCACCCGGCGGCCTTCGGCCGCGGCGGCGCTGATTTCCCGCTGGGCGGTCTCCTTGATATGGCTCAACTGCTCCTGGTATTCGCGTCCGACCCGGGCCGCCTCTTCCTGCGCCTTCCTGGATTTGTCGAACTCGTCGGCGATTTTTTGCCGCCGCTCCTCCAGCACGCCCAGAAGCGGTTTCCAGGCGAACTTTTTCAGAATCCATACCGTGATGAGAAACCCCACGATATGCGTCAGGATCAGTTTCCAGTCAAGTTCCATATCCACCTGCTCCCCGGCCGTATCGCCTGCGGCGCCCGTCGGCCGGACTGATGTGCGCTCGTGTCGGCCGCAGCCGTTGTTACCCGGCGATCTTTCCCATGACCAGCAAAAACGCCACCAGGGCGTAAATCGTCAGCGCCTCGATGAAAGCGGCGCCGATGATCATGCCGGTTTGAATCTTGGCGATCGATTGCGGTTGCCGACCCATCGCCTCCATCGCGGCCCCGATGGCTTTGCCCAACCCAAGGGCCGAACCGACGGCGGCGATGCCGACGGCCAAAGGAGCCGCCAGCGCTAATCCGGTGTGATAATCCATGCTCTTCTCCTTACGCAGATACTTCTATCTTGGCAGTTTCGTGTTTTTCTTGGTGTTCTTTTTCGTGCGGCAAGGCCAGCATGATATAGGCCGTGGACAACATCGTGAAAACCAACGCCTGGATGGTCGAGGTCAGCATGGCCAGGAAATAAAACGGCACCTGAAACGGTACTCCGACCGGAACCTTGACGATGGCCATCAGCGTGATGCCCAGCGAGACCATCGTGGCGATGAGGATATCCTCGCCGAAAATATTGCCGAAAAGACGCAAAGCCAGCGACATCGGCCGGATGAACTCCTGCAGGATATGCAGCGGCAGGTTAATAATCACCATCACCCAGGTCACCGCCGAATCCGGCTCGCCGGCCAGATGATGCAGGTATTTCAACGGCCCCAGCCGCGTGAGGGCCGTGTACTGAACATAGAGAAACACCGATATGGCCAGCGAGGCGGTCATGTTGATCGCCGCTGTCGGGGACAGGAAAAACGGCACCAGCCCCAGCAGGTTCATGGTCAGGATGTAGACGAACAGGGTTCCCAGAAACGGCAGATACCGGTCGGTTTCCTTGCCCAGCATGGGGTATATCAAATCGTACAGCGTCTCCACGATCATCTCGGCCGCGTTCTGTGCCATGCCGGGAATCATCGCCCTCTTTCTTACAGCCAACGTGGCGACGATTACCAGCGCCAACGCCGTGAACAGAGCGAAGAACAGGACACCGTAATGTTCGGCAAATGGCTTGGAGATAAACGTCAGGAAAGTGGGAATATGAACCATCCCCTCAGCATGCGCCCCTTCGGCTCCCGCCGCGGCGGTGTCGACCGCGTGTGCAAGCGTATCGGCCGCACCGGCGGCAGGCTCGGCGACCATGACGAAACGGCTCATCAACCCGCCCGTAATCATGCCGCCTCCTGCGAACCGGCCTCGTCGGTTTCGTTCCACCCGATAATCGCCCGGCCCATCGCTTTCAGGCTGATGACCGCCAGCACCGAGGACAGCCCGATTAAAATCGGCACCGCC
>JAAZOE010000580.1 GCA_012797915.1 Candidatus Zixiibacteriota bacterium
CAGCAGGACCCCCAGTCCTTCCTTTTCGATCATCTTCATGGCGTAAGCCAGCTGGTCGCCGCAATCGCAGCGGGCCGAACCGAACACGTCGCCGGTCAGGCACTGCGAATGCACCCGCACCAAAACATCTGCCTTGCCGGCCACGTCACCCTTAACCACCGCCAAGTGATGATGCGCGTCGATGTCGCTGCGGTACAGGCTGAGCTTGAACTGACCGTACCGGGTCGGAAAATCAACCGTCACCACCCGTTCGATCAGCTTCTCGTGCAGACGGCGGTATTCGATGAGCGCCTTGACGGTGGTGATTTTGAGATTGAATTCATCGGCCATAGCCAACAGCCGCGGCACTCGGGCCATCCGGCCGTCATCATCGATGATCTCGCAGAGCAACCCGGCCGGGTACAACCCGGCCAGACGGGCCAAATCGACCGAGGCTTCGGTATGCCCGGCGCGGGCCAGAACCCCGCCGTCCATCGCCTGCAAGGGGAAGATATGCCCCGGGCGGCCGAAATCAGTCGGCTTCGCCTCGGCGTCAATCAACCTCCGGATCGTCACGGCCCGATCGAAAGCCGAAATTCCGGTCGTGGTCCCCTCGACCGCATCCACCGATACCGTGAACCGTGTGCCGTGCAATGCCGTGTTCCGCTGAACCATCGCCTCCAGTTCCAGTTTCTCCAGCCGGTCGGACATCAAGGGGACGCAGATCAGGCCCCGGCCGTGCTTGGTGAGAAAGTTCACTGCTTCCGGCGTCACCTTCTCGGCGGCCATGATCAGATCCCCTTCGTTCTCCCGATCCTCGTCGTCCACGACGATGATCATCTTTCCGGCGCGGATGTCGGCGATCGCCGTTTCGATGCTGCAAAATTCCGCCATAGCTGCGTCTCTCCTTCAATAGCCCATCTCGCGGAGCGAGTCCAACGTCAGTTTCGAGCCGCCGTCCGTCGTCTCCAGAAAGCGGCGCAGATACTTGCCAATCAGGTCGAATTCGATATTGACCCGATCCCCGGTCTTCAAATCGACCCAGGTGGTTCGTCGGCGGGTCTCGGGGATGATGTTGACCGCGAAGCGATCGTCGGCCACCGCTACGACCGTCAGGCTGATGCCGTCAAGAGCGATGGACCCTTTATCGACAACCAACGCCCTGTATGGCCGCGGAAGTTCGGTCTCCACGTGAAGACTCCTGCCGACCGGGGCAACCGCCCTCACCCGGGCGACGACGTCTACATGGCCGGTAACCATGTGCCCGCCCAGTCGGGAATCGGCCCGCAAGGCCCGTTCGAGGTTGACCCGGCCGCCGGGCGACAACGCCGCCAGTGTGGTCACCGTCAGCGTTTCCTGGGAGGCTTCCACCGTGAATGACCGGGCCTCGAACGCGGTCACGGTCAGACAGGGCCCCGAGACGGCGATCGATTCGCCGATGGTCAGGTCGGAAAACGGCTGTTCGGGACAAATGGTGATTTGTCGATAGTTCCCTTTCGGGACAACTTTTTCCACTCGGCCGATTGTTTCGATGATCCCGGTAAACATGATCACTTCCCCGGATAACCCCAAAAGAGGGTATTGGTTCCTATCGTCCGAAAACCGCATTTCGAGAAACGGATGGCCCCGGCCAGGGTCCTGACCCCCAGCTCGCCGACCGCCTCCTTCCCGCGGCCGATAATCATGGGGGCGATGACGACATAATATTTATCAACCAAGCCGGCCCGGAGAAGCGCCGTCGCCAGGCGTCCGCCGCCCTCGAACAACAGCGAGGTCACCTGCCGGGCGGCCGCCTGTTCCAACAGACTTTTCAGGTCGATCCCCTCCCGCCCCTTCCGGACCGGCCAGGTCTCAATCGTGGAATAGGCGCCCGAACCGATTACTTCCCGCGTCGTGGCGACGATGGTTCGATGGTCGTCGTTCTGGGTGAACAGGTGCAATTTCTGCGGAAGGTTTGGTGATGAAGTCACGACAATCCGCAACGGATTCCTCCCCCGGACCAGTCGCACGGTCAGCTGAGGATTATCGGTTCGGGCCGTCCCCGCCCCGACGACATTGGCATCATACCGCGCCCGCAGACGATGGGCGAATTTCAGGGCCTCGGCGTTGGAAATCCATCGCGATTCCCCGGCCGCGGTGGCAATCCGTCCATCCAGCGATTGGGCGGTCTTGAGCACCACAAACGGCCGTCCGGTCCGGATGAACGTCAGATACACCTCGTTCAATTCCTCGGCCTCTTCGGCCAAAACCCCGGCCACGAGTTTGACCCCATGATTCTGAAGAAACCTGGCCCCCTGGCCGTTCACCGCCGGGAAGGGATCCTCGATGGCAAACACCACCTCGGCGATCCCGGCCCGAATAATGGCCTCCGTACAGGGACCCGTCCGGCCAAAGTGACAGCAAGGTTCGAGATTGACCGCCAGAGAGGCTCCCCGGGCGCGGTCGCCGGCTTTCCGGAGCGCCAGTATTTCCGCGTGAGGCCCGCCCGCTTTGTGGTGATATCCGGTGGCGACGATGCCATCGCGGTCAAAGATGACCGCCCCGACCATCGGATTGGGGGACGTGCGCCCCTCCCCCCGACGAGCCAGGCGCAACGCCGCCGCCATCATCTCCTGGTATACTCGGTCGCCGAACATAAAAAAATCCCCGATATCTTCGGGGATAACGGCCGCCTTCGCCGGGAAGACATCCCGTCGGCTATGCCTTGGACGGGACCTGCGTCCCGACGGCCCTATCTTCTTCCATCCGGACTGTACCGTCGGCCCCGGGATTCCACCGGTTCGGCAGAGAGTTTCTCCGCTCGCGGGCTGTCACCGCCGATCGAGGAATTGCACCTCACCCCGAAGATAGCTTCGATGGGAATATAGAAAATCGCGGAGGAAAGTCAACAGAAAATCATCGGGCGTCGGCCGCGCGGGCGGCCAGCAGGCCGGCCGTCTGAACGATCGCTTGACGGATTTGATCGAAACGAAACGGTTTCCAGACCATCAGGTCGATGCCGTGTTCGGCCATCTTGTTCGGGGCGTCCTTCCCCTGCCAGCTGGAAATGGCCATGATCCCCAGTTGGGGGTGACACCTCCGGGCGGCCACCGCCAGATCCCAGCCGTCCATCAACGGCAATCCCAAGTCGGTGATTAACAGGTCGACCGCATGTTGCTCCAGAATATGCAGCGCCGATTGGGCATCCTCGGCCGTCGTGACCTCGTACCCGTCCAAAAGGAGCAGATCGGTCATGATCTGCCGGATGCTCGGATCATCATCGACGACGAGGATTGTATGAATTCCTTTCGCCGTTGCCGGCAAGGCATCCTTTCCGGTTGTCACCGTTCCCCCCCGAGGTATTCGCCCATGGCCACGGGAAGCAGACTGCCGCCCCCATGACCTGCAATCGGCCGTCACGAAAGGACGGCCGTCTCCGCTGTCTCCCGTTCTTCGGCCGGCGCGGACCCGGTCGCATATTCTTCGGCCAGCGTCGCGATGCGGTCGGCGGCCTTCAGAATCAACCCCTGATACCGTGTCCTGTCGTCGACGGCTTCCCCTTTGAGCTTGAGAAGTTCCACCGCCCCGATGATGGAGGTCACCGGACTCTTGATGCGCGTGGTCAACTCGCCCAACCGACCCCAGCCGGACTCCGGGTCCAGCCGAACGGCCTCCCGGTTCCTGGTCGCCTCCCGCTCCAACTTTTTCAGGCGCAGGATGACCGCGCTTTTGGCGGCGACATCCCGGGCGAATATCAGATCGGAGGCGCCGAACGGCCGACGGTTCCAATTCCGGGCCTCGCCGATGGAGATGATGCCGCAGACGGCATCCTCCAGCACGATCGGCACCAGGATGGCCGAACGGATGTCCGGCAGCAGCGTGGCAGTGGTTTCCTGTGGCGGCATCTGCGACTGCGGGTCTTCGCGGTTGATCAGCATCGGTTTCCGCGTTTCGATGGCCATCTTATGCCACGGCAAAAGCGATACCGGCAGCGTCGCCTTCTCCTTGAGGTCGTGACCGGTGTCGCGGATGGTTCGGCAGGCCTGGCTGTAGAGATTGCGCCCCTCGCGGTCGACCAGGGAGATCCGGGCCACCGTGCATTTCATCCGCTGGGTCAGCAGCTGGCAGGCGTGGTCGAAAACCGCCGCCGCGGAATCGGCCGCCGCCAGTTCCCGTTCCATCATCTGCAAACGAAGCATCTGGTCTTCGCGAACCTCCAGCGTCCGGCTCAGCTGCTCCCGCTGAATGACTCCCGCCATCAGGGCGGCGATATCCCTGATCCGTTCCAAATGCGCCGGCCGGAAATGATTCGGGGCGGTATGTCCCAGCATGATGACCGCCGCCACCCGGCGGCCCACGATAACCGGACAGGCCAGCCGGGCATGCATACCGCAGGAAAGGAACAAGCCGTCGTCGGGGCTGTGATTCCCCTCGAAATCGACGTCGGCCTCGATCACCGGTTGTTCGTCGCGGACGATGCGATGGGTCGAGCCGCAGCGGATACTCCGGTTGACCCCCTTCTCCAACAGGACTCTTCCGCCGGAACCGATCGTATAGCGGACCATGTTCTCGCCGGAGGTATCGATGATGGCGATGGAGCAAAACTCCGCGCCGCTGACCTCTCGAAATACCTGAAACAGCTCGACCAGAATGTCGCCGATGGCCGACGCCTGCGTGCACAGCTCGCCGACCCGGGCGGCGACGATATGCCGGTGGCGATAGTAATCGGCGTTGGTCTTCATCACCAGCATCTGCGCCTGTCGACCCAGTGCATCTCCCAAAAGGGTGAGAACGTCCAGCAGATCGTCATCGACCAAGACCTCCCCCCAGGAGAATAAGGCGCCGTAGAGCCGTCCGCCGTGCGCCACCGGTACGACCAAACGCGGCCCGGGGGTCTCCCCCTCGCCAACCGGCGCCACCGGACGGGCAATGGCCTGGAAACGAAGCAGCGCCTGCCGCAGCTCCGTCTCTTTTATCGAAATGGTTCGCAAATGACGGGGCTGTTTCTCCGGAAATCCGACCGAGCCGGTGAGTACCAGAAGATCCCGCTTGGCGGCGTATTTGAAGGCCGCCCATTGCGGCATTTCCAAATAGGTGGCCAGATGGTTCATCACCAGGTCGAAACTCTCATCCAGAGTCTTGCCTCCCGACACTGCCGGCAGGATCATCTTCAGCCCGAAATACCGTTTGGTCGTCTGCCGCCGCAGCAGGCGTCCCCGCGCCAGAGAGGGGAGCAACCCGGAAATCCCGATGAGGGTGAAGGCCAATCCGGCCGTGATGACGACCGCTTCCAAAATCTTGCGGCCGCTTTCCTCTTGCAGATAGGGGACGCCGTCAAACGCCCCTTGATGACCCAGAAGCTGCACCACCGAAAATCCGGTCAACAGCCCCAGACCGACGATGATCCGATTGAGCGCATCCCGATCGGCTTGCAGACGACCGCCGCCAATCTTGATGATGGAAATCAATACAATCAGAAACGTCGAACAGAAGAGAACATCATGATATAACTGCGGCATCGCATCCTCCGCTGGCCTACTAACTCCTTGATACCCTTATTCCTATCGACATTTCTGTGCGAAATTTGAGCTTCCGGACCCGCTGTCGGGCAATGACCGCATCCTGCCCTCCCTTACCCCCGCCAGCCATCCCTGCCCCTTTTGGCCGAACTTCCCCATCTTCTTGCCGTATAATAATATATTGGCGCCGGGGCGAACCCACGCCCCGGTAATCCGCAGGAGGATATCGGATGAAAAGGGCTTTTATCTCAACTCTCAACGCAATCGCCGGTTGTCTGGCCGCGGCCGCTCTGATCGCCGGTTGTTCCGACAAGACCTTTTCCACCCGCCTCGATCCGACCACGCCGGACGTCTCCGAAACATCCTATGCCCCCCTGGAAACCGGTCTGCGGGTCAGTTTTGCCTTCGTCGGCCAGAGCTATCATACGTTCGATATCGAAATCGGCGATCCGGTGACTGTCTACGGACATCCCGGATTCGAATACGTGACGATCGATCATTACACCGGCGCAACCACCACCGCCTACCGATATATCCGCGACAGCGCCCTCTTCGAGACCACTTCCGTCAACGAACCGGGCGTCCGCATTCTGCAGGCCCCGTATCTCCCCGGTACGACTTGGGACCGGAAAGACGTCTGGGGTGCCGGAGAAAATGCTCGAACCGACCGGCAGGCGATACCTAAACCATCCGCCGGGACGACCATGAGCATCGTCGGCTTCGAGGATGTTCGGGCCTTTGATGGAACCATCTATTCCCGGGCGCTCAAGGTCGCCTGGCCGGTCGATGACACCCATACCAATTTTTACTGGTACGTCCTCAATATTGGCATGATCAAGTACGAGTTGGGTTACATGGCCTCCGCCCCCGAGGCCCCGACGACGATTGCCCTGATGACTGATTTTCAGCGAGTCCGGTCATACCCGGATTGGATTCCCGCGATCCTGCGGCAATCGACGATGAACCACGATACGGCTCTTATCGGTTTCCCCGAACCGCCCTGTCCCCGGAAAGCAGCCAGTCCGCATAGGCGACCGGAATCTTTTCGAAATAGAGATTCTCTATTCGGGCGAATTGGTACCCGGGCGGCACGATTTCCTTTGGAGAATGTCGTCGGGGAACATAGCGCATCTTCCGCGCGGAAGTCCGCTTGAACCGCTCGAAAACGACCACCGAAACCGCGCCAGCCGCCCGCGCCGCCAACAGCAGCGGCAAGGTTCCGCATTTATTGATGAAATACCGTTCGGTGACCGAATCGGCCCCGACGATGACCAAATCACCCCGCCGTATCATCCCCGGCAAAGCGGCATCCGTGGCTAACTCGATTGAGATACCGGCGTTCGCCAGACGGCGGGCCGCGGTCAGCCCTTCATACTTCGGCGCCGCCACCGATATCAACAATTCCGTTATGCGCTCGCGCCCTTCCAACAGCAACCGCATCACCAGCGACGATTGGGAAAAGGTCACCACCCGCCGTTTCCGCTTCCAGAGACAGTCCAGCCGACGGCCGACTCTCTCGGCTTCTTCGTCGGCCTCCGCCAAAAGCAGATCGATCCGGTCCTTCTCGGAAGCATCGTCCACCTTCGCCAAACGATCCTGAAGGTAGGCAAATACTGCCATCTCGGGAAAAGTCCTGCGCAGTCGCAATAGGGCTTGTTCCCGCCGAAATCGTTTCCGGAACGACCGGCTGTCGCGCAACAACACCAGCGTTCGTCGATAGAGAGCCGAGGCGCCCGATACGTCGTCGGATAGAATCTTGGACAGCTGATCCTTCAGCATATGATCTTCTGATAATTCTTAAAATGCCGTTTGGCGATTTTATCGAGGATCTCAGGTCCTCGTTTCCGGACCAGTTCCCGTCCGGCCGAATCGACCGCCGCCGAGGCGCCTCGCGGCAAATCGACCTGATACTCTCGCGACAGCAGTTCCATCCGACGAAGGAATTCCGCCCGGGCCACCACCGACGCCGCCGCCACCGCCGGATGCGCCTCCCCCCGAACCATCTGGATCAACTCTATCTTCCGGCCTTCCTTCTGCAGGTTATCGATGATAAAGCGATCGTCGCCGAATTTGTCCGACAACGCGGCCGGGGCCGGAGTTTCGGCCAGGATATTCTCAATGACCCGGGCATGCCCCCAGCCCAGCAATTTGTTCAGGTTGCGGATGCGACCGTATAACTCATTGTATTTTTCCGGCCCGATTACTACGGTATTGCAAACGAATGCCTGCCGAATCTTGGCCGCCAGATCAACCACCCGGCGGTCGGTAATCGTCTTGGAGTCGCGGACCCCCCAGTCGGCCAAAAACGGCGCCTGTTCCCGGGAGACCAGGACGCCAGCCACGACCAGGGGCCCGAAGAAGTCCCCCTTGCCCGATTCATCCACCCCGATGATCGGCCAGAGGTCGAGCATCACTGGTTGGACCGTTCCAGATACAGCCCGGTACGGGTGTCGACCTTGACGAAATCCCCTTCTTTGATGAACAACGGGACTTTAATCTCCAGTCCGGTATCCAGCGTGACCGTCTTCTGAATATTGGTCACCGAATCGCCCTTCACGGCCGGTTCGGAATGGACCACCTTCATGATGATCGAAGCCGGCAAATCCAGCGAGATCGGACGCCCTTCGAAAAACAAAACCTGGTACTCGTCGTTTTCCCGCAGGTACCATCGGGCGTCGCCGAGGTTGTCGGCGGTTAACGCCACCTGGTCGTAACTGACCGCATCCATGAAATGATACCCGTCGGCGTCGTTGTACTGGTACTGCATCTTCCGGTTTTCCAGGTCGGGCAGATCGAACATTTCGTTGGACAAGTAGGTCTTTTCCTGCACCGCCCCGGTGATCAGGTGTTTTATTTTCGCCTTGGTATGCGGCCGCCCGCGGCCCATCTTCACGTGCGAGAAGTCCACCACCACATACGGTTCACCGTCGACTAATATCCGGAGTCCTTTTCTGAGTTCGGTCGCGGAAATCATGCTTCCTCCGTAATAGGGATACTTGTTTGCTAAAATTCCGGGCAAATATAACACAAAATCGGCCGACCGCTACGATTTTTTCGCGACGGCCACGGAAGAAGAACTTACGGCGGGACAAACGGTTGCCGCCATCGGCAGGGTGATCCGGCAGACCGCTCCGGGCTCGCGACGCTTGTCAAATGTAATCGACCCGCCGTGCAGATTGATGATCTTGCGCGCCAGGGCCAGTCCCAGACCGGTTCCCGACGGCTTGGAAGAAAAGAACGGAGTAAAGAGCCTGTCCCGGATATCATCGGCGATGCCGGGCCCGCTGTCGGCAATCACCAGCTGCAGGCCATCGGCCCCCGCCTCCAGGGCGATATCGACCAGACCTTCGGGACCGGCTGCCTGCAGGGCGTTATCCAGAACGTTGCCGACCGCCTCCCGAAGAAGCAGCGCATCCCCGTCCAGCCGAAACGGGATATCCGGTCGCCGGAATCTAATGGCGATTCGATCGCGTTCGGCCCGGTCGCCGATCTTCCGGAGACAACCCTCCACCAGGGTGACCGGATCGAGCGATTCCGTATTCAATGTCAGCGGTTTGGCGAAATTCAAAAACCGCTCCACCATGGCCGCCGATACCGCCGCCTCCGATCGAATCGATTCGGCCAGATCGGACAAGACCGGGTCAGAGGATGCCTTCTTCGTCAACAGCTGACTGAAACCGGACATCGCCGCCAGGGAGTTTCGCAACTGATGGGCCAAGCCGCCGGTCATCTCCCCCAGGGCCGCCATCCGCCGGTTGATTTCCAGCTCCGCCTGGAGTTGCTTCAACTCGGTCTGATCGGCGAACAAAACCGCCACCCCGATTCCCTGTCCGGTATCGTCGCGAACCAATGAACTTCCCACCGTCAGCCACAGCGATGGCCGCCCGCCTCGGACCACCTCGAGATCATGCGTTCCAAAAGTCTCATCCCGCAACAACCCGGCCTCGATCAGCAGCCCCAGCGATTCCTCCTCCGGCAACCCGGCCAGGTAATGTCGGCCGACAACGTCGGCCGGATCATACCCCAGGATTTCTCCGGCGGCCCGGTTGAATCCGATGACCTTCCCGGCCGGATCGACCATCATCACCCCGGCGTTGATCGACTGGAGAAGATATTGATGCATGGTCTCCAGGCGGTCGGCCCGGCTGGAGGTCTCCGTATACAGCCGCCGCAATTCCAGCTCATTCTGTTTCAATTCCTCGATAATGGCCTGATACGAAGCCGTCACCGCCGCCACGTCGTCGTCTCCCGCCGCTTCCGACAGGCGCCCGACGGAACGGGCGGTTTCCTTCATGGTCCGGAACGGCCGCAGTATCAATCGCGGCAGGAACAACGCCAGGGGGATGACCAGAAGCGACATCCCGATCGCCAGATAAAAAACCATGCGGCTGGCCCGGGAAAGAGCCGCCAATGGTTGCGCATCGGCCACGGCGGCGATGACCAGTCCCCGCCCCTCAATCGACTTGGGCGCCGCCAGTCCGTATCGAATCCCCCGGTTTTGACCGGTGCGGAAGAGAAACCGGCCCTGCTGGAGACGTCGGCTGTCCTGCGCAGAAAATCCGCCCAAGTCATCAGGGGCAAGGCCGTTTGGGCTTTCGGCGAAACGGATTCCTCCCGGCGCCGCCGGGTCTAGGGAGCCGACGGAAATCCCGACCAGCCCGAATTGTTGCCGAAACAGGCGGGCCTGATCCTCCGCCATCCGGTCAACCTGGTTTTTCCCCAGATAATGACCGGCCATCGCCAGGGCGCCCGTCAACCGCTCGTCTATCTGCCCCGTCAGGCGCGCCTGAACGCTTTGCAGGATATATGAGGAACCAAGGTTCAGGATAAGAAGCAGGACGACAATGGCCACCAGTCCCAGCCGTACCTCGGTCTCATAACGATCGGCGAATCGACGCATAGTCTTAAAATCGGCAGAATCCGACCGATGGTTGACCGTATCGGGAATACAAATGATGTTCTGCCTTGCAACGAACTTGTTGGAAATGCCCTTGTGCCCGGTCCACCGTCTACAGGCCCTGAGACGTCCCAAAAGTCTATTTGGGCCGTTCTGCAGGGTCCTTAGCCGCCGGCGTGTCTGCGGCGGCGGCGATGACCCTGCAGGCTTTCAGTATCTGCCGGGAGTTTTTTCCTATGATCGAAATTCATTTTGGTTCATCTATGAGGCCGCAACAACTGCTTTTCAACAGACTCTGACGCGAAAGGAAGAATCACACCCGCAGGAAGTTGACGATATAGTACCGGATGATGGTGTCGCCGTAAATGATGACGGCGATGGCCGCCATCGCCAGAAACGGCCCGAAAGGAATGACCCGTTCCCGACGGACTTTCGGCGAAACGGCCATCCAGACCAACGAGACGGCCATCCCGAAAAGCGCCCCGCCGAAGAAAACGAGGAGTATCTTCTGCCAGCCGACGAACGCCCCCATCATCGCCGCCATCTTGATATCCCCGCCCCCCATCGCCTCCTTCTTGAACAGCCATTGCCCGGCATACGCCACGACCAGAAGTGTCCCTCCCCCGACTACCATTCCGATCAGGGCGTCGACAATACCGGGCGGTTGGACGACCAGAGCCGCCAGCAGGCCGATAATGATTCCCGGAAGCGTAATCTTATCCGGGATGATCTGGAAGTCCCAGTCGATGAAGAAAATGGCAATCAAAGCGGCGGACAAAAACCAATCGACAACCAGCCTGACGGATAAACCATCACGATATAAAAACAGCATAAATAGCAGGGCCGTAATAATTTCTACGGCCGGATATCGTCGCGAAATCGAACCGCGGCACCACCGGCATTTCCCCCCTAAAATCAGATAGGATACCAGAGGGATATTCCAGTGGATCGGGATGGTATGGCCGCAATGGGGGCAGGCCGACCGGCCCAGAACCGTATTCTTCTCCCGGGGCAGGCGATAGATCAGGACGTTGAGAAAAGACCCAATCGCCAAACCGAAAAGCGCCACCAGACCGTAAACGTACCAATCGAACGGCATATTCGTTGTATCGGAAAATCAAGACCGGTCATTGACCGTTTCATACGAATAAATGGCCAGAGCCGACAAGACGATCCCCGCGGTTTCCGTCCGCAGAACCCTGTCCCCCATCCCGACCACGGGAATATTCCGTTTTTCCGCCAAGGCCACCTCTTCCGGCGAAAACCCCGACTCCGGGCCCACCAGGATCGTCAGGTGATTTCCCGGCAACTTATCGAGGGAATCACTCCATCGGCCCAAGCCGTCCGGATGGAACAAGACACTTTCCTCAGGCCGGCAGGCGGCGATGAACGCTTCCACGCCCTGCGGCGATTCGATCGATGGAATTACCGACCGGCCAGACTGCTTGGCCGCCGCCTCTGCGATCCGCCGCCATCGTGAGGCTTTCCTTTGTCCGGATTCCGAATCTACCCTCTTGATCCTCCCTTTGGATGTCACCAGTGGAACGATACGGCTGACGCCGACCTCGGTCCCCTTCTCGATCACCATATCGAATTTCAGACTGGTCGATAGGCCGATGACCAAAGTCAACTTCAGCCGAGGTTCCCCGCTTGCTTTCTGGGTTTCGATGATCCGGCACCGGACCTGTTTTCGGCCGATCTCGACAATCTCGCACAGAAACGCGGTCCCCGAACCATCGATAACCCGAATAGTTTCCCCTGCCTTCATCCGCAACACCGAGGCGAGATGATGCGCCTCGGCACCATCGAGAACGATGAATCCGTCGCCGGCCGTCGCCGGATCATATATGAATGTGGGTATCATCCGCACCGTACCGTATACGTCCGCCATTCCGCATCCCGACGGATGGTGAAATCGGTCATGTGCTGTTCGGACAGCCCGGCTTCGATTTCCGGACAGTCCTGCTGCAGCAGACCAGACAGAATCACCACTCCCCCCGGCCGCAAACGCCGCTTCAGCTCCCCGATGATCGGCACGATCGCCGATTTGATGATATTGGCCACGATCAGGTCGAAAGTTTCCCCGGCCGGAACATCGTCGATGCTCCCTTCCTCCGCCCGGCATACCGCCGCCACCCCGTTCAGGACGAAGTTTTCCCGGCTGTTCTCCACCGCCAAGGGATCGATATCATACCCGATAACCATCGCGGCGCCTTGGAGCGCGGCATAGATGCCCAAAATCCCCGATCCGCATCCCAGGTCGAGGACCGTCTTCCCCTTCAATGGGAGCCGTTCCAGTTCCGCCAGACAACTGCGGCTGGTTTCGTGACGGCCGGTGCCGAACGCCATTTTCGGCTCGATGATAATCTCGGTCCGGCCGGGATACCGTCCCCGTTCCCAAGGCGGGCTGATGACGATTGCCTCGCCAATCGGCAGCGGCGCCACCGACTTGCGGTACTCGTCGATCCAATCCAGGTTTCTAATTTTTCTGAGGCTGAATACCGGAAGGTTCTGCTGGAAACCGATAGTCGCAAGGAATTGCCGCAATCCCGCCAGCCGCGGTTCGATTTCCTCCTCGGAAGTCAGATAAAACTTCACCGCGGTCGTGACGCTTTGTTCTTCATCTTCCAAAAGCAATCCGCCGGCGATATGTTCGATGATATAATCGGCGACCGTATCGACCCGCTCGGACGGCACCCGCACCGTGACTTCCTGATACCAGTTGCCCGTTTCGCCGGTCATGATCTCCGCCTACACGCCCAGCGTTTCGCGAAGCTTGTCGAAAAACGACTTGGACGCCTTGGGCGGAGCAAACGATTCCGATTCCCCCAGCTTGCGCAACAGTTTCTTATCGTCGTCCGACAATTTCTTGGGCGTCCAGACATGAATTTGCACTAACTGGTCGCCGCGGCCGCGCCGCCGCAGATACGGAATCCCTTTGCCCGCCAATCGAAACACCTTGCCGGTCTGGGTCGACGGAGGAATCTCCAGCCTTTCCGTTCCGCCCAGGACCGGGATCTCGATCGTCCCCCCCAGCGCCGCCGTCACGAACGACACCGGCACTTGGCAGATGATATGATTTTCCTGCCGCGTGAAAAGGTCGTGCTCTTCTTCGTCGATGATGACGATCAAATCCCCCGCCGGCCCTCCCTGCCGGCCGCTGTCACCCTTCCCTTCGATCGGGATATAATTGCCCGCCGCCACGCCGGCCGGGATGTTGACGCTGATGGTCGTTTCTTCCCGGGTTCGTCCTTCCCCCCGGCAGGCCGGGCAGGGAGCGGTGATAATTGATCCGGTTCCCCCGCAGTTGTGACAGGTGGTCACGCTGACCATCTGTCCGAATAACGATTGCGTAATTCGCCGGACCTGACCGGCCCCCTTGCACTGGGGACAGGTTTTCTTGCTGCTTCCCGGGGCACTGCCGTACCCCGAACATTCCTTGCAGGTCGCCAGCCGTTTGACCCGAAGCTTCTTGGTGACGCCGGCGGCGATCTCCTCCAGCGTCAGGGTGATTTTTATCTGTAAATCCTGACCGCGATTATCCGCGCGCCCCCCTCGGCCGCCGAAAACATCCTCGAATCCGAACCCGCCGAAATCCCGCATGAACGCCCGCAGTGCGTCGCCGAGGTCGAAGCCGCCGAAACCGAAACCGCCGGGGCCGTATCCTCCCCCTTGGTTGAATCCGGCATGACCGAACTGGTCGTACCGGCTCCGTTTCTGCGGATCCTTGAGGACCTCGTACGCCTCGGTCGCCTCTTTGAATTTATTTTCGGCCTCGGCGTTGCCGGGATTGCGGTCCGGGTGGAATTTCAGGGCCAGTTGACGATACGCTTTCTTGATTTCGTCTTCGCCGGCCGTCCGGGGCACCCCCAGGACCTCATAGTAATCGCGTTTGTCCATCTAGCTCCGCATCAATCCCGACATCATTTCTTCTCGTCGTCATCGACCACTTCGAAATCGGCGTCGACCGCGCCGCCTTTCGGCCCTTCCGCGGCGCCGCCGGCAGGACCGGCTTCCGGTCCCGGTCCGGCCCCGGCCGCCGGACCGCCCCCCGGTTGCGCCCCGGCCTGTTTGTACATCTCGGCCGCGATGGCATGCGAAGCCTCATTGAGCTCCTCGATCGCCGTCTTGATCGTCTGGGCGTTGTCGGCCGTCATCGCCGACCTGACTTTCTCCACCGCGGCTTCGATTTTCTTGCGGCTTTCTTCGCCGACCTTGTCGCCGTACTCCTTCAGCAATTTCTCCGTGCCGTAGACCGCCTGATCGGCTTCATTGCGCGCCTGGATCAGGTCCCGCTTGGTCTTGTCGGCCGCTTCGTTGACCTTGGCGTCGTTGACCATCCGTTGGATCTCCTGCTCCGACAGACCGGACGAGCTTTCGATCCGGATCTTCTGTTCCTTCCCCGTCCCCAGGTCCTTGGCCGAAACATGCACGATCCCGTTGGCGTCGATATCGAAGGTCACCTCGATCTGCGGCATCCCGCGAGGCGCCGGCGGAATCCCCACCAAGTCGAACCGTCCCAGTGTCCGGTTGTCGATGGCCATCTCCCGCTCCCCCTGCAACACATGGATCGACACCGCCGGCTGGTTGTCGCTGGCGGTGGAGAACGTCTGCGACTTCCGGGTGGGAATAGTCGTGTTCCGATCGATCAGCCGGGTCATCACCCCCCCGAGCGTCTCGATTCCCAGCGACAACGGAGTGACATCCAGCAGGACGACATCCTTGAGGTCCCCGGCCAGCACCCCGGCCTGGATGGCCGCGCCGACCGCCACCACTTCGTCGGGATTGACTCCCCGATGCGGGTCCTTGCCGAAAATCTGCTTGACCGTCTCCTGCACTTTCGGCATCCGGGTCATTCCGCCGACCAGAATCACCTCGTCGATATCCGGCGGCGACAGGTGAGCGTCGTCCAGCGCCCGGCGGCAGGGATTGACGCTGCGGGCAATCAGGTCATCGACCAGCGCTTCCATCCTGGCCCGCGATAACGTAAGATCGAGATGCCGGGGACCCGACTGGTCGGCGGTGATAAACGGCAGGTTGATGTTCGTCTGCATCGTCGTGGACAATTCGATCTTGGCCTTTTCGGCCGCCTCTTTCAGTCGCTGCAGGGCCATCCGGTCGTGACGGAGATCGATGCCGTTGGTCTTCTTGAACTCGTCGGCCATCCAGTCGATGATCCGCTGGTCGAAATCGTCGCCGCCCAGATGCGTGTCGCCGTTGGTGGACCGGACCTCGAACACGCCGTCCCCCAGCTCCAGAATCGAGATATCGAACGTCCCGCCGCCCAGGTCATAGACGGCGATCTTCTCGTTTTTCTTCTTGTCCAGACCATAGGCCAGCGAGGCGGCGGTCGGTTCATTGATGATGCGCAACACCTCGAGGCCGGCGATTCGCCCGGCATCCTTGGTGGCCTGGCGTTGACTGTCGTTGAAATAGGCCGGCACGGTGATCACCGCCTGGGTGACCGGCCCGCCCAGATACGCCTCCGCGGTTTGCTTCAGGGTCTGCAATATCATGGCCGAAATCTCCGGCGGCGAATACTCCGCCCCTCCGGCCGATACCCGCACGTCGCCGTTTTGATCGGCCACCACCTTGTATGGTACGATTTTCTCTTCCTCGTGCACCTCGTGGTGCTTGCGCCCCATGAACCGTTTGATCGAATAGACCGTGTTTTCGGAATTGGTGATCGCCTGCCGTTTGGCCGACGCCCCCACCAGCCGCTCACCGCTCTTGGCGAACGCCACCACCGACGGCGTCGTCCGTCCCCCCTCGGAGTTGGGGATGACCACCGGGGCGCCGCCTTCCAGGACCGCCACGCACGAGTTGGTCGTGCCCAGGTCAATGCCGATGACTTTTCCCATGACGATCGTTCCTCCGTGCTTTATTCTCTGACATTCTTTTCCGTGTGATTCATATTCGGCCCGCTGGAAACGACAACGCGGGCGTGACGCAGCACTTTATCGCCAAGCAAATATCCTTTCTGCACCACGCCGCTCACTGTCCCCTCGGGATACTCATCCGAAGGCTGCTGCATCAACGCTTCGTGCCAGGCCGGATCGAACGGACGGCCGATAACCTCCATGACCGTTACCCGCTCCCGCTGCAACAGGTCCTGAAGTTTGCCGTAGATCAACTCCACGCCCCGACGATAAGCCTCCGCCTCTCCCCGGGCCGCCTCGTCCTCCAGAGCCCGCTCGAAATCATCGACCACCGCCACCAGCGATTGCAGCAACCGGGCGTTGGCCGCCCGGGTGAGCTCATCGAATTCCCGGGCCGTCCGCTTCCGAAAGTTGTCGAAATCGGCCGCCAGCCGCAGATACCGTTCCGATTCGGTCTCGACGGCTTTCGTCTCCTCCGCCGCGGCCGCCGGAGCTTCTTCTTTGGCCGATGACTCCTCGACGCCGAACTCCGCTGAGGGCGCCGTGGGCTCCTCCGGCGTCTGACCGCCGGAGATATCTTTATTGCCCGTTGTCTCTTCCATCATATGGCAGTACCACCGTTTATTCTCTCTATTCGCCGGACAGCACTTTGCTCAACTGCCGGGCCGCATATTTTACCAGCGATACCAGTTTGGCATAGGGCATTCGGGTGGGACCGATGATCCCGATCGTCCCGGTGGTGTTGCCGGCCGTATACGTAGCCGAAACCACCGAACAGGACTGGATTTCCCGGGCCCGGTTTTCCCCCCCGATGGTGATGATGATGCCGCTGCCGCTTTCATGATAGTTGCGCAACAGACTGACCAGATCAGTCCGCCGCTCCAGCATCTTCATCAATTCCCGCAGTTTCCGGCGGTCGGCGAATTCCGGCTGCTCGATGATATTGCGGGTGCCCTCCACATGGAGCTGATCGGCGGCGGCATTGTTCCAGATATCCGATTCGCGGTCCAAAAACAACCGCAACAGCCTCGGGTTGCCGCCCGAAACATGCAGCCGTTCGATGATGCTCGCCCGAATCTGTCCCAACGACAACCCGGCCAGTTTTTCATTGAGCAGGCGCGACATCTCCGCCAGCTCCACCCAGCCGATCGCCGCATCCACTTCCAGCAGTATCGTGCGCGCCAGTCCCGATCGAAACGCCAGCACGACCAGGACTTTCCCCTCGGTCATGTGAATCAATTCGATACGGGATAAAATCGAATCATCCAGTCGAGGGGAAATCGTCACCCCCAGCTGGTTCGACAGTTCCGCCAAGACCCGCGAGGTCTGATCGAGGATCGCCTCCACCCCTCCGGCCATCGATGATATGGTGGAATCGATGGCCAGCTTGTCCGCCTCGTTCAGCTGCTCCTGCCGCAACAGCGTATCCACGAAGAACCGATACCCGGCATCGGTGGGAATCCGTCCGGCGGAGGTATGCGGCTGCTGGACCAGCCCCATCTCTTCCAGGTCCTGCATGGTGTTGCGGATGGTTGCCGATGATATCCCCAGCCGGAACTTATTGGCAATGGCCCTGGAACCAACCGGATCGGCCGAGGCGATATAATACGAGATTAGACAGGATAATACCTTCTTCTCTCGTTCACTCAGGTTCTCATACGCCATCTTAATTCCCACTCATTAAACAAGATAGGCCGGTTTTCTGGCACTCTATTCACTAGAGTGACAAATAGTCGGCAAAAAACCGCCTTTTGTCAACAAATTATTTAACATCTCCCTTGAGGTTCGGTTCCCGGTCCCAATCCGGCTTGTTGAATACCCCCAGCCATCATCGCCGGGTCGCACGTCCGTGGCGGGCCAGGCAATCTTATTTTACGATTATCGAGATTGCCGCGTCATATGACGGAAAAGCCCGCCTGAGGCGGGCTCGCAAAGAGATTTCCGATTTTCTCAAAACCCCAAACCAGGGGGGAAGTCTATTTCTTGGGGGATTTGGCTGCGGAAGATTCGACTTTCGGCTTTGACTCCGGCTTCGGTTCCGATTTTGGCTCCGGTTTCGGTTCCGCTTTCGGTACCGGTTTCGGCTCCAATTTCGGCTCCGGTTTTGGCTTGGTCGTGCTCTGTCTATCAGCCCGATCGTCGATGCCGTTCCTATTCACGTCGATAAAATTGTCATATTTGGAGCGCCCGGTCTTTTGATCAGTTGCGTTCTGATTCGATTCTTTCCGCTCGGCTCCCCCTTGACCCTCGGCCTTCCGGTCTGACGTGTTCTGGTCCGCACCCGGCTGGGCACCGGCCGCCGGATTGACCTTCCTGCCGGTATCCACGGTAACCGGCTTCGACTTGGGCGCGGGGGTGTCCTTTTTCTTCTTGTCGATCGCCCCTGCCGTGGACGTCAGCCACAGCGTTCCGATCGCGACGATGATTATGTATGTCCAGCGTTTCATATCAACCTGCTCAGTATGCCGCCGGGGACCCCGCCCTACAGCAAAAACTTCTCCCGAGCAGGGTCCGCATTTTACGAGTCCATTCAAGAAATCAGGCCTCCGTCGCCCGGAAATAACCTCGGGCGGCCACCCGAGATCGGCCGCCCGAAATTCCATGCTCTGCACCGCCTCCCCGTCCGTGGAAAAATCGCACCGGCCGGGCGACGGATCCTGATGTATCCCTCCCTATGGCCGCTTGCCGGAACCGGATGAGGATTTGTTTCCCCCGCCGCTTCCCTTCTGCGATGACCCGGAGCTTCCGGAACTGCTTCCCTTCGCGGTCGTTCCGGAGCTTTTGCTACCGCCACTTGACGATGACCCCGAGCTCTTATACCCGCCGCTCCGTGATGGTGTCGTGCTCCCCTTGGAATTCGAGGAACCGCTCGAGGGCCGGTCAATCTTGGGGGTCGACCGTTCCGGCGTCGACCGCTTCGACGAACCGGACCGATCATAAGTTCCCGACCGATCGCTTCCCTTGCTGCCGGAACCGGAGCGATCAACGGTGCCGGACCGGTCGCCTCCCTTTCGGCTGGAACCGGATCTGTCGACCGTGCCCGATCCACCCCGGGTACCGGTATTGGACTTGTCAATCGTCGAGGTCCGCTCGCCGCCCTTCCTGCTGCTTGACTCCCGCGGCGTGTTCCACCCGGACCCGCCGTCGCGCGTCGTCTTGCCGCGCTGGCTCGGGCTCAGCCCCTTCTCGGCCGAGATGCCGGTTTTGTTCGTCCGCTTTGAACCCAGACTATAGTCATTGTCCCGGACGCTCTTCACCCGCTCCCCCGATTTGACGAAACTGGTCCGATCGTACTTCTTGGCTTGGGCCCGGATATCCTGGTCATGGAAGCGGCTGACCACCGTCCGGCTTGTCTTCACCCGGGAATGGTCCAGATGGATCGTGGTGTGGTTGTTGATGATCATCTGTTCTTCCCAGCAGTGCCCGTATCGGTCGTAGATGGTGAACCAGTGGTGGCCGTAGATGATCCGGGGAATCCACAGCGGGGCGATCCCGAAGAAGATGCCGTCGATGTAGATCTCGCCCCCGTAGGGGTAGTCGATGTAGATCATCGTGTAATCCGGATACGTATCCCAGTACGTCGGCACGTACACCGGCTTGTAGTAATACCGGGGCACCTTGACGTAGATCATGGTCCGGTCGAAACCGCGCTCGCAGTCGTTGAACCGGCAGTCGAAATAGCGGTCGTTGACGTAGTCGATGAACTCATCCCGATCGTCGTGATACCCGCAATTGATCGGGGCCCCGTCATACCAGTTGGGGATGTCGAGTTCGCGGTCCGAGGCGATCGCCTGGATGACCTCCATCCCCTCCGGGCCGTTGACCACCAGATCGAAGTCGGCGTCGTTGCCGGGGATGGCATACACCTCGCCGCCCCGCACGTACCCGTCATCCCACCGGACGGTCGGATACAGCAGGTTCACGTCCCCGCGCGTATCCACACCATAGATGGCCACGAAGCAATCCCGGTCGGTGCGGAAATACACGGTCACGTTTTCCCCTTCATAATAGACGCCGTCATTGTTGTCCGTCCAGACTTCGATATCCGGACGGCCGTATCGGCCGCGTTCGTCATAGCGCACGTCCTGCGCCGCGATCACGGCCGGCAGCACCATCAGCGCCGCCGCCAGAAGAACCATCAGCTTTTTCATATGTCAACCCGCCTTTCTTTCCGTTCCCCGACGGCTTACGCCGTCCGTTCGGGGTGCCGAAGGTACCCCGGAAGCCGCTTGATCAGAGGTTTCAATTCCGGATTGCCGGGATCGACCTGATACGCCCAATCGAAGATGATATGGTCATCCACGATGGCCGTCACCCTGATCTTGGCATAATGGTTGTCAGCCGTCCAGATCACATAGGTGTGGCCGAGGATGACCTCGAGCCACCCGTTCTGCGACCAGCCGGCATCGGGCGAATACCCGATATCATCCAGGCTTACGGTGTATCCCATGTCCTGGATATCCACGTCCTCGTTGGTCACGTTTATATAGAACACATCGTCGCCGGAGAGATATTCCGCATAGATGTCGCAATTCACCGACAGGTAATTGACCGTCTGCATGGCCGAAAAATCCCATCCCGCATAGGAGGGAACCGCATTGTAATCGAACATCACCGCGTTCGCCCCCTGCGGCCGCGGCGTATCGAAAACATACTCGTACGACAACGCCGACAGGTTCCCGTCATGGTCTATGGAGGATACGGCGTAGTAGTAAGTATGCCCGTTGACGACGCTGTCGTCGACGAAATATTCCTGCGTCGTTTCGCCGATGAACCAATACCCCGTATCCGGGTCGAAATCCGAGCGATAAACGACGTAGGTTTCGAAATCACCGTCGACATCATCGATCGGCAGCCAATACAGCAGTACTTCGCCATCCCCGGTCACGGAATAGACCCCTTGCGGGACCGGCGGGGCGGTATTATCAACAGGCACCAGTATCTGGTCGTGGTCGTCGTCCTCGCACCCCGGAAGTACCGCGGCCGCCAGAATCAGAAGTCCAAATATCACCTTTTTCATATGTCCTCCGTCGTTTCCATAAACCTGTAACGCAACCTTCATGCCGATTTGCATCCCCGCCCCATAAGGCAATGCCTGTTATGGCCTTACGACCATTGGCACTTTCAGCGCCTCTGACCGAAAAAAGCCCCAAAAGCACATTTTTTGTGCGACCAAAGCATCGCCGCACATTTTTAATTAGCCCCCCCATCCCAGATTGCGCCGGCAGGAATCCCTTCCGTGGGCGGCAGATGTCCACATCTGCCCCTTCCATCGACCTTCCCGCGCCGGCAGGAACCCCTTCCTGCCGTTCTTTGCGTTTGCCCTTCCCCGAAAACCCGGTATATTGAATCAACGATAAGCATTCGTGGGCGGTCCGCCGCGGCGGATCCACATCTGCCCCTTCCATCGACCTTCCCGCGCCGGCAGGAACCCCTTCCTGCCGCTCTTGACCTTGTCTTTTCCCTATAACCCGGTATATTGAATCAACGACAATCATCCCGATTATTCGGCGGCCCGGCTATGACTCAACGACCCGCGATTCTCGTAATTCTCGTTCTCCTGTTGGCCGTTTCTCACGCGAACGCCACCCCCATGCGATTAATCGGCGCCTTGCGGGGCGATAGTCTCGGGGACCAACTGGGGAATAATTGTGAAGGGATTGGGGATGTTAACGGCGACGGATACAATGATTTCTTAATGACCGTCCGGCACAACGTTCCCGGTGCGGGGGAACTGCGGCTTTATCTTGGCGGCACCCATCCTTTTAATAACCCACCTGCCGTGATTTGGCCCAATATCCCGCTCTTTGGAAACGGGTACGGGTATTCGCCGTTTAATATCGGTGACGTCGATTGTGACGGCATCGACGACTTTGTTTGTGGCTTTGGTTCTTACTATACCGATACGTTAAAGTTAATCGCCGGGCTCAAAGACCAGGACCAAGGCGATCAATTTGTGATCCATATTGACACTAATGGTTTTGAAACAACTATTGGCGGTGGCGGAGATAATAATCATGATGGACGACCCGAGTTCTGGGTAAACTGGAATAATACTGTTGATGATACGATCATCAACGCGTACATCGGTTGTGACCTTTTGGATACGGTTATTGATCACCGCATCTCTTGGACCTGGGCTCCTGGTTATAGCTACCGCCATTTGGGTAGGGAATTATGCACCACATGTGATTTGAATGGTGATTCGATACCGGAAGTTATCTATGGCCAATACGGTAACCTGTCCAGTGATCCGGGTCGCGTTTGCATAATTTGGGGTAGGGAATACTTGTCATCCATCCCCGATTTGAACTTCTATGCGCCAACGTTGGAAGCGCAGGGATATCAGTTTGGCACGGACCTTGCTTGCCTGGGTGATATCAGCGGCGACGGTGTGGATGATCTCTGGGTCAGCCAGGGAATAAGAAATTATATCTATTTCGGCGGTCAACCGTTTGATACGATCCCTGATATTGCCTTGGATTGGTCCCATGGCCTGTATGCAGACATCGAGAATGTCGGGGACATCAACAACGACTGTTGGAATGACCTCATGTTTGTCGAAAGCGCGGATTTGGGGAGCACTATTTCTTACATCTACTGCTACCCCGGTATGGATACATTGGTCGATGTCCTGTATCGAGCATATGACTTCGAATCCTACCTCCCCGGTGTAGTCGCCTATCAAGTGGGTCGGGATCACTCCTGGGCCGGTGACGTAGATGGGGACGGCATTAATGACGTTCTTATAGGGATGCGCGACGCAGGGACAGATGAAGGAACAAGAGGCCTTCAATTGGTTCAAGCCGGTTGGGACAGCATTCCGACCGATGTGTCGAGCGATACCCAATTGCCGATTCCCAGTAATTTAGAATTGGAGCAGAACCAACCCAACCCTTTCAATTCATCGACGACGATACGATTCTTCCTTCGACGGTCGGGATATACGGAGTTGAAGATTTACAACTTGTTGGGGGAGGTTGTGGCCGAGCCGATTCATCAGGTTCTTTCCGCAGGGGACCATCAGATTCTATGGAATGGATTTACCCCCGACGGCAAACCCGCGGCTTCGGGCATCTATTTCTACCGTCTCACCTCCGGGCCATATTCCGACACCCGCAAGATGATGTTAATGAAATAAATAATTCCGTGCGCGGCGTACGTCCCGAGGCTGTCCCACAAGTCATTTTAAGTGGGACGGGGATTGAGTTTCAGGCGGTGGCGAGACGAAAGGGCCATATCATCGCTCTCCGTGCGCGAAAATGCGTTTGGCAATAGGTTATCCGGGTCAAAAACAGGAGTAAACCGGCTCCCAAAGCCGTTACAATCCGCCGACCGCCCGGCCATTGCGAGAGCTTTTTCAAGTTGTGAGCGATACACAGCAGCAGGAATTCCCCTCTGACGTTGGCCAGACCGCGAAGGCTGAAACGGGTGAATCCCAGGTTGAATTTGAGATTGCCAAACACCGGCTCCACCAACTCGCGGCGACGGGCATAGATCGCCTGTCCCGCCGGCGTCGCCAGCTTCCTCGCCACCGCGCGCTCATAGGCCGCCGTCTCGGCCACCTCCAAGCGACGAAACGGTTCACGGGTGCATGCGCCCTTCAGGTCGCAACCGCGACATTGTTTCACGGTGCCGGCGTACGTGGTCTTGAGAATCCCGTACCGCCGCCGTTGACGACCACGGGGCAACCAACACCCGTTCGGACAACGATACCGATCCTCCTTCTGATCATACACGAATTGATCCTGTCCAAACACCGCCCGCTCATCCCGCCCCTTCGGGATGTATATATCCAAACCCCGCTGTCGCGCATACTTCAAATTCCGCCCCGAGTAATAGCCGCCGTCGGCCACGATCGCCCCCGGTGGTGAAGCAATCCGGCTCCTGGCCTGCGCCACCATCGGCGGCAACGAGGACTTGTCGTCAGCATCCGTCCCGACGTCCGCGGCCACAATGATTTGGTGATTATCCACCACCACCTGCGCATTGTAACAAAGACGAATCGGCCCCTCGCCGGTCTTCATCAGCCGGGCGTCCGGATCGGTGGCGCTCACCGGCGGAGATGCGCTTCCCCCTCTCTCGGAGGAACCGTTGTCGTCCGCTTCCTCCACCAGCGGATCGGCCTGAATGTCCGCCTGCAAGCGGCGACCGATCGCTTCCCGCAACGCCCCCCGTCGATGCTTCCGCCCCGAGGCATTGGCCCGCAGCTTCGTCCCGTCCAAGGCCAAAACCGAACTGTCGATCAATCCCAACTCCTCACAATGCGATACCAGGGCCGCAAAACAGTCGACCAAAACATCCACATGATCGTGCCGAAAACGGTTCAACGTCCGAAAATCGGGACGGTGCGAACCAACATAATACCGATAGCGCACGTCATACCGAACCCGTCGGGCAACCTCCCGACAATGCCAGCTCCGGTCACAGTAGGCCAAAAACCAAACCTTCAGCAACATCCCCGGATCATAATACCCCGTCCCCGCCTCGCTGTATCGGCTATGAAATACCCCCAAATCCAGCCCTTCTACAAACCGATCAATCGTCAACACCAACGGCTCATCCGCCACTTCATCGTGGGGACAGGAAATCTCCAACTGACGGACATCCTCGCGACGGTAGACCATCTCCATCTTCCTCCGAATTACCGTCAGTCTACTCCCGCCATCCCCACCAAACAACCAAAACTTATGGGACAACCTCTCCCC
>JAAZOE010000581.1 GCA_012797915.1 Candidatus Zixiibacteriota bacterium
AAGGTTCCCAAGACCAATCTGCTGGGCGAGGAAGGTTCCGGGTTCCGGTATGCCATGACCACGCTGGACGGCGCCCGGGTGGGTGTCGCCGCCCAGGGGGTCGGGATTGCCCAGCGGGCGCTGGATGAGTCGATCGCCTATGCCAACAAGCGGATCGCTTTCGGGGCGCCGATTTCCAAGCTGCAGGCGATCCAGTGGATGATCGCCGACATGGCCACGCAGGTGGAGGCGGCCCGGCTGATGACCTACAAGGCGGCCCAGATGCAGGACAAGGGGGAACGGTTCTCCTCCCAGGCCTCGCAGGCGAAACTGTTCGCTACGGAAGCGGCCCGGTTCTGCGTCGATCGCGCCATGCAGATTCACGGCGGGTACGGCTACATCGGCGAATTTTCCATGATCGAGAAGCTGTACCGCGATCAGCGCGTGATCGAAATCTACGAGGGGACGTCCGAAGTGCAGCGGCTGGTTATCGCCGGCACGTACCTCAGAGGGTAGTCGGATCGTCCGGTGATTATATGGCGAGGGGTCCGGCGACCGGGCCCCTCGTTTTGCTGAAAGGTCTCTATGTACCGGTTCGGCGATTTTACCATCCATCATTTCATCGAACAAGCGTTCAAGCTCGATGGCGGGTCGATGTTCGGGGTCGTCCCCAAGAAAATTTGGGGCAAACTGATGCCCAGCGACGACGATAACCTGATCCCGATGGTGACCAACCTGTTCGTGATCGATACGAGATCGAAAAAGATCCTCTGCGATACCGGGTTGGGAACGGTGCTATCGGAGAAGGAAAAGAAGGTTTATGCCGTTGCTGAACCGTCGCAGATCGAAACCGGTCTGGCCGGGATCGGCTTTACCGTCAATGATATCGATTATGTGATTTTCAGCCATTTACATACCGACCATTCCGGCGGCGCAGTAACCATGCATGATGGAAAAATGGTTCCGCGGTTTCCCAACGCCAAGTATGTCGTGCAGAAGCGGGAATGGGACGATGCCATGCACCCCGATGAACGGACCTCGGCCGTCTACATTGCCGAGCGGTTGAAAATCATCGAAAATGGGGGGCAGTTGCAGCTCGTCGACGGCACGGTTGAAATCCTGCCAGGAGTCAAGCTTGTTCTGACCGGCGGGCACACGCCGGGCCATCAGGGGATGGAGTTCTCCTCCGGCGGCAGGACAGTCGTCTATTACGCCGACATCATTCCCTCGTCGCATCATTTCAAGGTGCCGTATGTGGCCTCGGTAGACCTGTTCCCGCTGGATACGATGAGAGTGAAACGGTCGCTGGTGAAACGGGCGCTGGCCGGCCAAATTATCATCGCCTTCGATCATGACATCGAGATCCCCATCGGGGCGGCGGTCGAAGACGGCGTGCGGACGATTATTACACCGGTAGCGTGAACGCCGCCGGCGTATCATAGATAGACAACACCTACATCACGATACGGGGGAACGTATGACCCTGGAAAAGAAACTGCGGGAACGAGACGACCGGCGGAACAAGGCGCTTTTGGGCGGCGGGCAGGAACGAATCGACGCCCAGCATGCCAAGGGGAAACTGACCGCGCGGGAACGGTTGGAACTGCTTCTGGACAAAGGCAGTTTCGAGGAATTCGACATGTTCGTCACCCATCGCAGCCGCGATTTCGGGCTGGACAAGGTCAAATATTACGGCGATGGGGTGGTGACGGGCCACGGGACAATCAATGGCCGGCAGGTGTTCGTCTTCTCGCAGGATTTCACCGTCTTCGGTGGTTCGTTGTCGGAAGCGCACGCCGAGAAGATCTGCAAGATCATGGACATGGCCATGAAGATGGGTGCGCCGGTAGTCGGGCTCAACGACAGCGGCGGGGCGCGCATTCAGGAAGGGGTCGTCTCCCTGGGCGGGTACGCCGATATTTTCCTGCGCAATACCCTCGCCTCGGGAGTCGTGCCGCAAATATCGCTGGTGCTGGGGCCGTGCGCCGGCGGGGCGGTCTACAGTCCGGCCATCACCGATTTCGTGATCATGGTCAAGGGAATCAGCCATATGTTCGTGACCGGGCCGAACGTGGTCAAGACGGTCACGCACGAGAATGTCACCTCGGAAGAACTCGGCGGGGCGATGACGCATGCGGTCAAGTCGGGGGTGGCGCATTACGCCGCCGAAAACGAGCCCGACGCTATCCGGTTCACGCGGGAACTGCTGGGGTACATCCCTGCAAACAACATGGAGGATCCGCCCTATATCGAGACGGCCGACCCGGAGGATCGTGAAGAGGAAAGCCTGAATGCCATCGTGCCGGATAATCCCAACAAACCGTACGACATGAAGGAAATCATTCATCAGGTGGTCGATGCCGGGCGGTTTTTGGAAATCCATGCCGATTTCGCCGCCAACATCATCGTCGGGTTCGCCCGACTGGGCGGCCATCCGGTGGGGATCATCGCCAACCAGCCGGCGGTGCTGGCCGGGGTGCTGGATATCAATTCCTCGGTCAAGGGGGCGCGGTTCATCCGTTTCTGCGATGCGTTCAATATTCCCATAGTCACCTTCGAAGATGTCCCCGGATTTTTGCCGGGGGTCGACCAGGAGCACGGCGGGATTATCAAGCATGGGGCGATGCTTCTTTATGCCTATTGCGAGGCGACGGTGCCGAAGATCACGGTGATCACGCGAAA
The DNA here is from genome assembly GCA_012797915.1 of Candidatus Zixiibacteriota bacterium. Classification (GTDB taxonomy): domain Bacteria; phylum Zixibacteria; class MSB-5A5; order GN15; family JAAZOE01; genus JAAZOE01. Next base: position 2,662 of record JAAZOE010000581.1, read on the forward strand.
AGCCTACGGCGGGGCGTACGATGTCATGAATTCCAAGCATGTGCGGGGGGACATGAATTATGCCTGGCCCTCAGCCGAGATTGCGGTGATGGGGCCGAAAGGGGCGGTGGAGATTATTTTCAAGAAGGAGATCGAGGCGGCGGCGGACAAAGAAAAGGCGATTGAAGAGAAAGTCGCCGAGTTCACCGAGAAATTCGCCAATCCCTATATCGCCGCCGAGCGGGGGTATGTGGACGATATTATCGAGCCGAAGCAGACGCGCGGGCGGTTGATTCGGGCGTTGCACATGCTGGAGAATAAGAAAGACTCCAACCCGCCGAAGAAGCACGGGAATATACCGTTGTAAGGTAACTCAACAATGATATTCTCAACAAGGAATAGGAGGATATGCTGTGATTATTGGTTTCGTTAGAGGAACAGGAAAAACCTATAAGACCGGAAAGGCAAAAGGATTAGAACATATAGAAATTTGGATAGACAAAGAACATGCTGACACATTGCCCGTGATTAAGGATGATGCGTCCCCGATACAATTATTGTTCGGCAACAAGAGGTATACTGCGAAGTTGCGGCATACTTCAAGAAATAAATATGTGTGGATATCTCCTGATATGGTTGATGATGAAACGCAGGAGAAAACAAAAATGGCCTTTGTATTGAAGAATGAAGGTTTTTATAAAAATCAGGCAATCGGTCTAAGGATTAGGGGAAGTGTAATGACCGTTACTTCAACCAATTAACACGTATGTCAGGAACCCTGTGCTCCTGACAACTCATGATGGAATAGTCAGGTGCGCAGGGCACCTGACCTGCAAGAATAGGAGATTGGTTTTCAAATCGCACCGCAGGATGCAAGTCAGGATTTCTTCTTCGGTTCGCTATTGATCAGGTTAACCGTCAAATATCCGGCAAGCGTATGATAGGCATTAATATTTCTGAATTTCGGCAAATAGGCGACGTTGAGAGTGACGAATTTTACCGAGTATGAAGCCAGCGGGACAACGGCTGCCGTACCGCCTTTATTAATCGAGAGAGTTTTATAGAGGCCGGCGTTGAATCCGACGCGGAATTGTTGCCACAAGCGGAACATATATCCCGCGGCGATATATGTGGCCCGGTGCCTAAAGGTGTCCTCGAAAAATCCGCCTTCGACGAAGTATGTGCCGCTCGATTTATTTCCAAAGCTCGCGCGAGCACCTAAGCCAGGATTGGTCTCATTCAGGTAATCACGATTCTGGTATGGTTCAAGGAAATGGTATGATTTGCCATATATATTCAACCCAATGCTATTGGAGTTTCCACTCGACGAAAAGATGGTCAGCACCGGAAGCAAAATTGTCGCCGTGACGAATGCACGGCGAAGGAACGCAATACTAGTCGCCGACGATATAGATGTTGATCTTGGCATGATTCTATTCCTCCTTGCCCAAAGTAACAGCAGGTCGGAAATCCTGCTCCGATATCATTCCGTTTGCCAAAACCTTGGATGCAATAATCGCTTGATGCCTGCGAATAATATAGCTTCTCAACCACATGAGGTCAATACAATCCTATAGCTCCCTTGCCCGTGGAAATCATAAGTATGAATGGCCTGCGTCGAAAGTGATGGCATCAATTGATGAAGATTTCTCCTTGGAAAGAAAATGTCCAAGAATGAAAGAGGATGAAATTCCCTCCATTGGGGATGATCAGAAAAACGTATCATTTTATTGGGTGTTTTGATAAACGACACTGGCGAAAAATGCCGTCATGACAACCACGATCAGGAAAATCCTCATCGCCAACCGGGGCGAAATCGCCGTCCGGATCGCCCGCGCCTGCCGCGACGCCGGCATAACCTCGGCTGCCGTCTATTCCGATCCCGATCGGATGGCCTCCCATGTCCGGGTGGCCGATGAGGCGTATGGCCTCGGCGGGACTACCTCGGCCGAAACGTACCTCCGGCAGGATAAGATCATCGAAACCGCCCATAAATGCGGGGCGGAGGCGATTCATCCCGGTTATGGCTTCCTGGCCGAGAACCATGAATTCGCCGCCCTCTGCCGGGATAACGGCCTGATTTTCATTGGCCCGCCGCCAGAGGTGATCGCGCTGCTCGGTGACAAGATCCAAGCGCGGCGGATGGCGGAGAAAGCCGGTCTTCCGGTCGTACCGGGAAGCATTCAAAATGTCGACCAAATCGACACCGCCCGGTCCGAGGCGTATGGAATCGGCTATCCGGTTTTGATCAAAGCCGCCGCCGGCGGCGGCGGCAAAGGTATGCGGATTGTCAACGACCCCGAGGGCCTCGGCGCGGCATTGTCAACCGCGGCGTCTGAGGCGGGGTCGGCGTTCGGCGACCGCCGCGTCTATATCGAAAAATATATCCCCCGGCCGCGCCATATCGAAGTGCAGATTCTGGGGGATGCGCATGGAAATGTCATTCATCTCGGCGAACGGGAATGCTCCATCCAGCGGCGGCACCAAAAGGTGATCGAAGAATCACCATCGGTCATCGTCGATGACGCCATGCGGGCGGAAATGGGGGAGGCGGCCGTGGCGTTGGCCAAAGAAGCCGGGTATATCGGCGCCGGAACAGTCGAATTCCTGGTGGACGAAAACAAGAAGTTCTATTTCCTCGAAGTTAACACCCGCCTGCAGGTGGAACACCCGGTGACGGAAATGGTCACCGGGCTTGATCTGGTGCAGGAGCAATTCAGAATCGCCAGAGGTAAAAAACTGTCTGTTCGCCAGAAAGATATCGACCGCCGTGGGCATGCCATCGAATGCCGCATCTACGCCGAGGATGCATCGGCTGGATTTATCCCCTGCACCGGGCATCTGAGCGCCTATCAGGAACCATCCGGGCCGGGAGTACGGGTCGATTCGGGATTTCTGGACGGCGATGACGTCCCGGTCTATTATGACCCGCTGATCGCCAAGCTGATAGTCTGGGGCTCCGACCGGACCCAGGCCATTCAAAGAATGCGCCGGGCGTTGAACGAATATGTCATTCAGGGAATCGAGACGACCATCCCATTCGGGCGGCTGGTGATGGGCAGCGAGAGTTTCCAATCCGGCCGATTGTCCACCCACTTTATCGAGGACGAATTCTCCGATTTAGCCGAGAGTCTGAGTCAAACGGATGGGGATATCCTCATGGCGGCGATGACGGCGGCGCTGGTCGATTATCGTCTTCAGTTGCGCCTTCTGGCCGTCAGCCGCCGGGCCAGGAGTGAGGAAAATCCCTGGAAAATCAGCGGCCGCCAGGCGGGTTTGCGAACGAGGTGGACGCGATGAAGAAGGTTCAGGTCAGCACCGCCGACCGGTCGTTCGCCTTCGAATTGTGGTTCGAAAATGGCCGATATTTCGTTCGCGGCGAAGGGGGCGAACATGTCGTCGACCTGATTCCCCTGCGGAACAACCGCTACTCGCTGATCATCGACGGGCGGTCATACGAGACCGGAGTGGAGGTCGCTTCCGACGGGTATGTCGTTTTCACCGGAGCCAGGTCGCATCGGTTCATCGTTGAGGATTACGAAATCGCCCAAATGAAACGGCAGGCAGGGATCGACGACTGGGCGCGGGAAATGCTTTTGACTGCGCCCATGCCGGGGTTGGTGCTGGCGGTCAACTGCCGACCAGGAGACCGGGTGGAGAAAAATCAGCCACTTTTGGTTATGGAAGCGATGAAAATGGAAAACGACATCAAGTCGCCGTTGACCGGTATAATAAGAACGGTAGCGGTGGCCCCCGGTCAAAATGTTGACAAAAACCAAACATTGATCGAATTTGAACCATGGCGAAACCCCGAAAAACCAGTTCCGGAATAGACATTCCGCCCGTCTCAAACCCTCGCCAGACGAAGCTTCCGGCACCCGGGGAATACCCATACACGCGCGGGATTTATCCTGATATGTATCGCGGCCGGCTCTGGACGATGCGGCAATACGCCGGGTTCGGGACCTCGTTTGAAACCAATCGGCGATTCAAGAATCTTCTCGCCTCCGGCCAGACCGGCCTGTCGGTGGCGTTCGATCTGCCGACGCAGATCGGGTATGATTCCGATCATCCCATGGCGGCGGGGGAGGTCGGCAAGACTGGGGTGGCAATCGATACGATCGATGATCTGGAGACGCTGTTCGAGGGAATTCCGCTCGACCAAGTGTCGACCTCGATGACGATCAACGCCACCGCGGCGGTGCTGCTGGCGATGTATATCGTCGTCGCCCGCCGGCAAGGGGTGGGGTCGGAAAAACTCCGGGGAACGATTCAGAATGATATCCTGAAGGAGTTTATCGCCCGCGGGACATACATTTTCCCGCCGCGGCCGTCGCTTCGCCTGGTGACCGATATTTTCGCCTATGCCAAGGATCACCTGCCGAATTTCAACACCATTTCGATTTCCGGGTACCATATCCGCGAGGCGGGCTCGACGGCGGCGCAGGAGATCGCTTTTACTTTCGCCAATGCCATTTGTTATCTGGAAACAGCGATGGCGGCGGGACTGGAAATCGACCAGTTCGCCCCCCGGGTGTCGTTCTTTTTTAATGCCCACAACAACCTCTTCGAGGAGATCGCCAAGTTCCGGGCGGCACGGCGCATCTGGGCCGGGATTGTCCGGGAACGGTTCGGGGCCCGTCTACCGCAATCGGAGATGCTGCGGTTCCACACGCAAACCGCCGGGTCGACCCTGACCGCCCAACAACCGGAAAATAACATCGTCCGGGTGGCGCTGCAGGCCTTGGCGGCGGTAGTGGGGGGGACGCAATCGCTGCACACCAACGCCTTCGATGAGGCGCTGGCTTTGCCGACGGACCAGTCGGCTACGCTGGCGTTGCGGACCCAGCAGATCATCGCCTGCGAATCGGGGGCGGCCGACAACGCCGATCCATTGGGCGGGTCGTATTATCTGGAATACTTGACCGAGGAACTGGAAAAGCGTATACTTGACCTTCTCGGCGAGGTGGACCGCCGGGGCGGCGCGCTGAAGGCGATCGAAACGGGGTATTTCCAGCGCGAAATCGCCCAGGCGGCCTATGAACAGCAGAAACGGATCGAACGCCGGGAGGAGTTGATCGTCGGCGTCAATGCTTATGACACCGGCGCGGAGCAACCGCCCGAACTCCATCGGGCCGACCCGGAGGTGGAGCAGAGGCAACTCAGCCGTCTCCGCGAGATTAAGGCCGGCCGGGCGGAGGGTCCGGTGGCGGCGGCGTTGGCCGGGGTGGAGCAGGCGGCAAAACGGAGTGAGAATCTGATGCCGCCGATCGTGGCGGCGGTGGACGCCCGAGCGACGGTGGGCGAAATATGCGATCGATTCAGAAAGGTATGGGGTGAGTATCATGCGGCGTTGTAGCATCATGCTTCTGGGCGGGGCGGTCATCGTATTGGCCGCGATTATCCCCGTCGGATGTCAACAGGAGAAGAGGCTCGATCCCGATCGCGCGGAAATCACCGCCCGATGTATCGAGTATTTCGCCCGGGTTAAAGTCTCCGACTTCCGGGTCATGTATGATTTCGAACTGCCGTACCTGAAGGACCGGGCCGATCTGACGGAGTACCTGGGCGCGAAGGTTTTTTCCCAACCCGCTCCCGATTCGCTGGAGGGAATCCAGATCGATTCGATCGGCGTCTGGGGCGATTCGGCCTACGCCTTCCTGCATCTGGAATATCTCCGCTCGGACAGCACCTATATCACCCATCCGGTCCGGAACCGGTGGTACAAGATGGACGGGCATTGGATCAAACCGACGATGTCGACCCTGGAGAAGCAGAAGGAATACGAAGAGGAGATTCGGATTTACTGGGAGGCGGTGCGGGAGAAACAGGCCAAGGAAGGGCAGGGCGGTTCGGGAGGCGCAGACAGCCGGTGAGTGGCCGGGTGGCGCATATCGGTATCGCGGTTCGGGACCTCGATCAGGCCATCGAGCTGTATGCCACGCTGTTGGGCCGGGAGGTCGGGGAAACGGTGGTACTGGAGGATCGGCACTTGCGCATCGCCTCGTTCGATCTGGATGGTTGCCGGGTGGAGCTTTTGGAAGGGACTGCACCCGATTCGACCATCTCCCGTTTCCTCGAATCGCGCGGGCCGGGGATCCATCATTTCTGCCTGACGGTTCCGGATATCGAGGCGGAAATCGAGCGGCTGGAGCAGGCCGGCTTCCGCATGATCGACCACGTCCCCCGGACGGGGGCCGACGACGGCCGGATTGCCTTTGTCCATCCCCATTCGACCGGGGGCGTGTTGCTGGAATTACATCAGGAAGGATAAACGGAACCGTCGCGGGGGGATGCCCCCCGGCGGGCGGCATCGAGGGGTCTGACCATGGAGAACAGAGTCGTGAACGAAAAGGAAACCAAGCGAACCGATTATCTGAGCTGGGACGAGTATTTCATGTCGGTGGCGGTGTTGTCATCGCTGCGGAGCAAGGATCCCAACACGCAGGTCGGGGCCTGCATCGTCAACGACGGCAACCGGATCGTGGGGATCGGCTACAACGGGTTCCCGGCCGGGTGTTCGGACGAGGAGTTGCCGGGGGGGCGGGGCGGCGATTTCCTGGACACCAAGGAC
>JAAZOE010000582.1 GCA_012797915.1 Candidatus Zixiibacteriota bacterium
AACCACGGCGGTTTCCGGCAGACGGATAATCTGGGGTATCTCTGCTGGTTTAACAACAACACCGCCGACACGATCGATTTCCGGGGGGTGAAGGTGCTCAACCCGGAGGGCCTGACCGGCCACCGCATCTTCGAGTATAGCGAAATCGAGAACAGCAATTTCACCGAGGCGAAGAAATATGCGGGATTATCCGGCGGGTTCATCGGCGGGACCTATGACGGCATCGCCGACCTGTCGCACATAACATCCACCGGACCGTTCAACCTGGCCCCGGGGGCAACCGATACGGCCGTGTTCGCCATCATCGGCGGAATGACCTGGAATCAATTCATGGAAGCCGCCGTACAGGCGGAGCAGAAATACGACATCGTCACCGCCGTGGACGATGACGGCGGTGCGCCGTTGCCCGCGGCGTTCACGCTGGATCAGAACCATCCCAACCCGTTCAACCCGACCACGACTATTTCGTTCACCCTGCCGAAGACGATGACTGCGCGATTGGATGTCTTTGATATTCTGGGACGGACGGTGCGGACGCTGCATGACGGCCCAATGACGGCGGGGACGCATGCGCTGGTCTGGGACGGCAAAGACGGCGAGGGGCGCGCCGCGGCCAGCGGGATTTATTTCTATCGCTTGCGCGCCGGCGACGCCGGCCAGACCCGCAAGATGATTCTGGTGAAGTAACAGCCCATTACTGCCAATAACTGCCGGGGCGTCGCCCGACGTCCCGGTTGAAATATCGTAATTAATGGGGCAGGATTCTGTACGCCGGCACGCCCACAAAATCTGCTTTGACAAATATCCGGTAGGGGCGCGCGGCTGCACTCCCGGGCCGACACGCAGGTCGGCCCCTACAAACCAATGTCGAATCTTCTCGTAGGGGCAGTTCGCGAACCGCCCGGAGGGCTCATATAATGGGCGTGCGTTGGACTCTACCATCAACTGTATAGTGACTTTCAAGAGCGGAAGGCATAGAAACGTGGAACATCCGATCTAATCATCAACCAGATTATGCAAAACACAGGAGTTTTATATACTCTTGAAGGACAATTGCCGATGAATACAACGATTGAATGGGAGCCATAATTTCCGGCTTTATTCGCACAATCGCTTCCCTATCGACCGCATCCCGAATAAATGAGGGGGCACCACTGCCTAGCGCTTCGACCATTTGTATTTTTTTCCATGATTTACGGTACTGGATCGATTTTTCATCAAGTATCGCCATAAGTTCGTCCTTTGAGAATGCTGAAGCTATCATTTCCGTCTCAGCGGCCGAATCGAGCAGGTTTGACTCTTTTAAAATCGAAGCTGTTTCAATCGGATTCAAACCCATACTACGCATTACGTAGGAGGGAGACCTCATAAGTGAACCGCCCCCTTCCTTGGCCAATGATATCAGATGCACCCGGGACATCAATGGCAAAGCCTTTAGAGTTCTGGCGACAATTTCAATATCACCGACATTCGGATTTTCATCTCTTAAATCGGCAAACAACGGATACTTTTTCCAAAACGGAGCTTCGGTTCGCATTCTCTCAATAAAGCGATTCGCTTTTTCTCTCAATTTTTCCATTGCATCTTGCCACTCAATTCGATGACAGCAGAGGGCAAGCGATAGAATAAACGGCGTGTTATCGGCAAGCCAGAATTCGCGACCGCCACCATTTTTGGAGCAAACAATGAATAAGGCCTTCAATTCAAATTGAAATTCCGGGTCGCTGCTCTTACAGTAGCGTTCGAAACCAAAGTGAACGATTTCATCGACCTCCTCGTTGATCCAATCTTGGCCTAGTCCCAAGCCGGGATTGTCAGCAATAATAGCCCTCATCATTTGACGTATGGACGCGACATCTCCTTTACGAAGGCGGTCGATTATGAATGGAGTAATATCCGCACATGGAATCCGGGAAGCAGGCGAATATTCAGTATGCAGGAAAGGGAATTCGGAATTTGACAAGTTCGCGATTTTAGCCAAAAACGAACCTAATGGCGTGCCAGAAGAAACGAGAGACTGAAAATAACTACCCTTGTCCGATCCTTTTGAATTCATCTTTGCTCCATTTAAAGCTCTGAGTATTCGGCACGCCGTACAATATCAAATTCTTGTATTATCGTAGATTACAATCCCGCGCATTATATTCTTAGCTTATGGGTTAAAATAATGGCCTCTCGACATCAAAATAAAGCCAAAAATTATGGTTCCTTGGATATTAGGGGGCTGCTACGGCACCACCGTTACCACCGGCTGGAGGTGACGCAAGCGCAAGGAATTCGAAACGACAAACACCGATGACAAGGCCATCGCCGCCGCCGCCAACGCCGGCGATAACGTCACGCCGAAAAGCGGATACAAGATCCCGGCGGCAAACGGAATCATGGCGATATTATAAAAGAACGCCCAAAACAAATTCTGCTTGATAATTTTCAACGTCGAGGCCGACACGGCCAGCGCCGTCAGCACCCCGTCCAGCGACCGCCCGGTAATAGTGATGTCGGAGGCCTGCATGGCGATATCGGTGCCCGTCCCCAAGGCGATGCCGATATCGGCGGCGGCCAGCGCGGCGGCGTCGTTGACCACGTCGCCGACCATAACGGTGGTAAATTCAGCGCGACGGAGAGAATCTATCGTGGCCAGTTTCTTCTCCGGCGTCGCCTCGGCCTCCACCCGTTTGATCCCCAGCCGGGCGGCCACGGCCGCGGCGGCGAAGCGATTGTCGCCGGTCAGCATGATCACCTCGCGCCCCTGTTTCAGAAGCGTCTGCACCGCGGTGGACGCCCCGTCCTTGATCGTGTCGGCCAACACCACCGCCCCGAGATAGGCGCCGTCGCGGGTGACATAGACGACCGGGGCCCCCTCCTGCTGTTCGACCAGGTCCAGTTCCGCTTTCTGTTCGTCGGCCACCCCATGACCGATTACCCACGCCTTCCGCCCGACCACTATCGTGTGACCATCGATAACCGCCAGAACTCCCTGGCCGGGCACATGTTCGTGCCGCGAGGCGGTCGACAGTCTCACTCCTTCGACATTGGCCCGTTCCCGGATGGCGTGGCCATAGGGATGTTCGGAATACTGTTCGGCCGAGGCCGCCAATTGTAGGACATCCTCGGCGGCGATATCATCAATAGGGATGATTTTATCCACCCGCGGACGCCCGTCGGTCAGCGTCCCGGTCTTGTCGAAAACGAAACAGTCGGCTTTACTCAGCCGTTCGAGGATTTCCCCATTGCGAAACAACACTCCCAGCCGCGCCGCCCGGCCGGTGCCGACCAGAATCGCCGTCGGCGTGGCCAACCCCAGCGCACAGGGACAGGCGACCAACAGCACGGCCACCGGCGCCAACAGCACCATTTTCGATCCCGGACTGGCAATCCACCAGGCGAAAAAGGTCGCCAGCGCGATGATGATGACCAGCGGCACGAAGAGGCCGGCCACCCGATCGGCCAGCCGTTGAATCGGGGCTTTGTTCCCCTGCGCCTCCCGCACCATCCGGATCATCGCCGCCAGCACCGTGCCGCTGCCGACCCGGGTAATGGTCACGGTGATTCCGCCGCTTTGGTTGACCGTCCCGCCGATGACCGTGTCCGGCGACCGTTTGGCCACCGGCATCGCCTCCCCGGTGAAAAGCGACTCATCGACTGCCGTTTCGCCGTCAATGATGATCCCATCGGCCGGAATCGACTGCCCCGGCCGGACGATGAC
>JAAZOE010000583.1 GCA_012797915.1 Candidatus Zixiibacteriota bacterium
ACTCTTATATATTATAACGTATAATAACGTACCGTCAAGTATTATTAGCAAGACAATTCATAACCGATTACAACCATGTGATTTAGCGATGACGATCTCGGGATTTTTAGCACGCCGCTGATCAGGCGGGTCACGCGGGAAGAGGCTATCTCTGCCGGTAAAACATCGCGCCGCCCTTGCCGGCGAAGAAGATCCGGTCCTCGGTCACGGCGATCGTCGTGATGGCAACCGGTCGGCCGATATTTTCCACCGCGTACTGGTCGCCCGACTGAGAGAAATTGACGACGATCCCTCCCTCGCCGGCGGCCACGCCGGAGAAATGATCGAACATGGCGATGGCATACAGGTCCCGGGTGAATTGCGTCGGGACTTCCTTCCAGTTCCGTCCATGGTCGGTGGTCTTGAGGAACAAGCCCTTGGCGCCGACCAAATATCCCCAGTCATCCTGGAGGTCGAAGGCATACCCAAGACGGTTCCCTTCGTATTTTCCGGTCCAGTAGTTTTCCCCGACGTTGATGGAATGGAATGCCTTCTTGATTCCCAGGACATACACTTTTTTCGGCGACCAGACCACGATGTCGGACAGCCCGTTGCCCAGGAAGGGCCGTTTCTGCCAGCTCTTGCCGCGATCGACGCTGCGGAAGGTCACCCCGACCGTTTTGGCCAGGCTGTTCTGGTCCGTGCCGCAGATGATGGCGGCGGTATCGTTGACAATTCCCAGGGCGGTGAAATTGAATTTGATATTCAGGGAGATATCCTGCCAGGTGACGCCGCCGTCGGTTGTCTTCATCAATAAGCCCCGTTCGCCGGTCAGATACCCCTGCCGGCCCCGGATGGCGATATCGGCGATGGCCCGATTGGTTATTTGTTTGATCTTCCAGGTCTTGCCGCTGTCATAGGTGGAGAGAACCTCGCCGGCGGAGGTGACCGCCCAGCCGTTGGCCTTGTCGGCGAAGAAAACCTTGGTGATATCCGCCCGGGTCGGTACGGTCAGGGGCAGATACTCGCTTCCGGAGGCGGTGGCCGCCAGGATCATCAGGATGAGCGCCGGGAGGTATTTCATGGTCTCTCCATTTTGATATTGAAATTCATATCGGCCGTCATTACCATTCCGACGGAATCTACACCTCGGAGGCACAGGTGTCAACGAACAAATGTCCGCGGCCTTTCCGTCATCCGTCAATCCGACAGCGTCTCTGCCTTTATACACCGGATGACCGGCCAAAGCATCGGGCTTTTTTGTGTTCCGAGCCCCCCGTTCGAGGAAGACCGTTGCCGCTGATAGCGACCGCGGCAGGCCAGCCATGATCCGGTTCGAGTCCGTCTCCTACACCGGCGGAAACGTGTCCCTGTTCTGGGGACTGACGTTTCACCTCCCCCGGGGGGGATACCTGGTGATTTCCGGGCCGCCCCGCTGGGGGAAGACCGCCCTGGTGCAATTGATCACCGGGGTCGTGTCCCCGGAGCAGGGAGAAATCCATGTGGGCGAGGTTTCCCTTCAGGCCGCCGTCCGGGCGGCCAGAAAACTGCGCGCCCTCCGGCTGGATATCGGAGGGGTCGGAGGCATCTATGCCCTGATCACCGAGCGAACGGTCATGGAGAATATCGCTTTGGCGGGAGAACTGGCCGGGCTTTCGCCCCGGGCGGCCCGCAAGACCGCGCTTGAATTGTGCGGCAAGTATCGCCTCGCGCATGTCGCCCGGCAGTATCCCCGCCTGATTTCAGATGTCGAACGGCGGGCGGCGCAGATTGCCCGCGCCGAGGCGGGGCGGCGGCGGGTGCTCGTGGCCGATGCCCCGGCCGATGGCCTCAATGAAACCGCCGCCGGTTTCATCCATGACCGTCTGGCGGCCCTGCATCTGGCCGGCGTGACCATCCTGTATCTGACCTCCGGTTCCGGACCGCAGGCCGGCCCGACTCATCGCCTGAAACTGGTCAACGGCGGGGTGACGGCATGATTCGCCAGGTGCTGGGACATATCGGTCGGGAAAAATGGCTCTTTCTGGGTTCGGTGCTGGTCCTGGCGATTCTTCTGCTGTTGGTGGATATCTTCTGGATCGCCTCGCTGTCGCTCGACGCGCAGATGCGGCAGGTGACCGGCGCGGTGGCGATGGAAATATATCTTAATGATTCGATTCCGGAGGCCGATCTGTCCGCTCTGGAGACGGCCCTGAAGGCGATTCCGGACGCGGCTGCGGTCGCATTTGTCTCCAAGGATGACGCCGCCGGGATCTTGGAAGCGGATTTGGGTGAAGGAATCCTGGATGTCCTCGAGGAGAATCCGCTGCCGCGGTCGTATGTGGTGCGCTTCCGCGGCCCGATGACGCTGGCGGGGCTCGATGCGGCCGCCGGACGGATTAAAGCGATGGCCGGGATCGACGCCGTCGAGTTCGGGCGCCCGTGGATAGAGAAGATGGAACGGCTCGGCCGTCATCTTCACCGGGCGATGTATTTCCTGGGCGCCTTGATCGTCTTCGTCGTGTTGTTGTCGCTGGCCGGGACCAATCGCTTGTCAGCCAAGGGCAAATCGGCGGATTTCTTCCAACTGCGTTTGTTGGGGGCCGGACCGGCGTATTTGACCTTTCCGTTTTTGGCCAAGGGATTTTTGGCGGGATTTGCGGCGGCGGCGCTCAGCTGGGCGGGCGGGTATTACCTGGCGGCCCGGATCACCTTCACCTCCCTGACGGTCACCCTGCCGTCGATGGGCGAGGTGGTCGCCTTTACGCTGGCGGCCGCCCTGGTGGCCATGCTGGGGGCCTACCTGGGCATCAGGAAGTACGTGACGTCATGAGATGGATCGG
>JAAZOE010000050.1 GCA_012797915.1 Candidatus Zixiibacteriota bacterium
ACTCGGCGACGTTTCAGCTCTCGGTCGACGTCGAAGGGGTGGACCTGTCCAATCCCTCCTGTCCGGCCCCGGGCGATCTGCTGACCATGTCGCCGCTCTACGAAATCGCGCTGGAACCGGACCTGTACCTGGTCACCATCACTCTGGATACGCCGGTGACCGTCACCGGGCCGTACTTTGTCGGCGCCTATTTCGGTTCCGGCGGCAATCCCTATGATGTCGCCGTCCTGACCGATTCCATCCCTGTTTCCTGCGTCGGCTACAACGACTGGGGCGAAGGATACGTTGACCTGAACGACGTTTACAATGACAGCACCGGCGAGAAGATTTTTCTCGGCCGTCTGATGATCCTCTCCACGGGCGTCCCGGGCGGCGGTTCCGGCACGACACAACCAGCGCCGGCCGCGCGCCTGGTCATTCCCGCATCCAGCCAGGCCATCGGGTCCACGGCAGACGTCTGGGCCGATGACTCCGCCGGATCGACAATCATCAGGCAGGCGGCGTTTCATTATAAGAATGGATCAAGTTGGGTCGTAATCGGTACCGACACCGATGATGAGGCTCCCTTGCGCAACGGGACGGCCGCGTGTGCCGGCGGCAATGGCTTGTCGGCGGCCTGGACGACCACTGGGCTGGCGGAAGGAGATTATTCGGTTCGCGTCATCATCACCGATACGCTCAACCGGGCCGACACGGCGACCGCGACGGCCCACATCGACCCGACCCCGCCTTTGCCCGTGTTCCAGCAGCCGGTTTCGGCGCAGAACGTCTGCGGCGGGATCAACGCCCTGGTGCAATCAACGGATGAAGATATCAGTTACGTGTCGTTCGACAGCCGCAAAGTCTCCCGGCCGACCGTCCTGACGATACCGATCATCAGTCAATACCTCGGCGGAGACACCGACGGCGATGCCGCCGACGGCAACCGGGTCGCCAACGGCGAGTACGGCGATTACTGCTCCGGTCCGGCGGCAGCCGCCATGGCAGTTAAATACTGGTCGAGCAAGGGATACACAGCCATCCTCAAGGAAGGCGGCATCGCCCTGACCGATGCCGAGCTGATGGACCGATTGGCAGCGGCCATGCGGGTACAGGAGAGTGCCGGGACATATGACGCCAAATTCGTCACCGGCTTGCGCGATTATGTCGCCGCCCACGGAGGCGCCTTCACTGTGCATGTCGACCGCGCCCCCTCGGCCCAGACGCTGCTCAGCTGGGCGTTCGACTTCGATTATGCGGTCATGGCCGGCATCGGCGGCAATCCCTGCCTGTGGATGACAGTGGCGGGTCTGAACGGTCCCCGCGACGACAGCGATCGGTATGTCATCCGGTTTCTCGACCCCACCACCGCCACGGCGACGGAAGGCTATATCAAGGACGATGCGGGACAACTAAAGGTCTGGCGCAATGACCAATGGGCCGATATCGATATCATTGTGGGTCTGGTGCCGACCGGCTGGCTTGTGTCCCGCTCGCCGGTGGGATTCGATGCTTCCGGCGGCGACGGCTGGGGCGTCTATTGGAACACCACGGCGTTGCCCGATGACACCCTCTATTTCCTGACCGCCACGGTCAACGACAATGCCGGCCATGTGGGTACCGCCTCGGTCCTCGTGCTCAACGATTGCACGCCCGATTTCATCGCCGGGGACGTCAACAACAACGGCGTCGTTAATGTCGCCGATCTCATCTACCTGGCTTCGTTTCTTTTCAACAAAGGTCCGCAGCCTCCGCTGGGCCTGTTGCCGGCCGATATCAACTGCGACCAGAATATCAACCTGGCCGACGTCATCTACCTGTACCGGTACCTCTATCAAGCCGGTCCGGCTCCCTGCCGGTGATGATGCGCCGTATCGGGCTTTCCCAGCCCCGCCGGTTTTCCGGCGGGGCTTATTTATCGCCCTATCCTTCGGCCCGGCGCGCCGCCGAGGCCCGGATCGCCCGTTCGGCGATGTCGCGATCGATACCGCAGATATCGATGAGTTGCTCGATTGCCCGGTCCAGCTGCTCCAGCCATTCCTGATCGGGATAACGCGCCTGGAGGTCGTCGATCAGTTCATCGGCGATGGCGGCAATCCACCCGGCGTACCGTCGCCGCTTTTCCACCTGCAGATACGGCACCAGATATTTCCTGGTCAGATAGGCCGCCACCACCCCGACCACGGTCCAGATGCCGCCGGCCAGGTCGATCAGGTTGTGACTGATGAAATCGATGATGGAATTGAAAATGGACATGGCTCCTTCCCTTCTTTTTTACCAGGACAACTGCCAGCTGGCGATGTCCGGCACATGAAGCTTCTTTTTCCAGACGGTCCCTGCCGGATACGCGGCCGATATCTGATAGACCGCGTCGTCGGGCGTGAATTTCGATGAGGGAATCAAATCGAGATAAAAGTACCCCAGCGAATCGCTGGTTGCGGTCACGGTGTAGGGGCTGATGATGACGCCCTCGTATCGAACAGCTCCATCGGTCAGTTTCGCCTCAACCGTCACCCCCTCGATCGGCTGTCCGCCGACGGCATAGACGAAACCATACACCCGGCATAACCCCGGCGGCGAGGGTGTCCCCGGATCGAATCGATACCCGGAAATGGTATCGCACCCGGCGCCGGACACCGTCAGGGTATCATAGGCCGGAAAGA
>JAAZOE010000051.1 GCA_012797915.1 Candidatus Zixiibacteriota bacterium
CCGTCCGTATCGTGTCAAACAGAACCGGCGGGGGAATGACGCCCACCGTCACCTCCGTCACGCAGGTGTCGGCCAACCCACAGGCATCGGCGGCGATCAGGGTGAGGGCATTGACTCCCTCCACGGGAGTAAAACAGACGACGTTGCCGACGAGAGTTCCGCCGATGACGGTACAGGAAATCAGATTATCGTTCGGATCGGCGCAGCTAAATCCTTCAAGGCAGATCTCATTCAGATCGCAGACGTCGAGATTGCGGTCTCCGGGACAGGTCGCCACCGGCGGTTGATTGATAACCTGGATCACGACCTGCGTTTCGCACTGATCCGTCTCCCCGCAGGCATCGGTGGCCGTGTAAACGATCGTATAGACGCCGGCCGTATCGGGCGTAAAACAGACCTGGCCGCCGGCCAGCGTGCCGAAATTCACCGCTTCACCGGCAAGGTTGTTGTCGGGATCGGTTGCGGAAAACGGACCGAGGCATATCTCCGATGGCTCACATTCGAACACGACCGTATCGGCGGCCGGACATTCCGCCGCCGGGGATTGATTGAACGTTATGGTCACCGAAAAGGAATCGACAATACAGGTATTGATCGGGCTGGCGGGGACGGCGGGATTAATCGGCACGCCGCAGGAATCGCAGACCATGATGACGAACCAGTAGGTCGTATCGACCGCCGCCGGGGTAAAACAGAGGACATCATTCGCGATGGTTCCCGGCCCGCGGAGAAGCGTGAGCGTCGGCCAATTCTGATATTGCGGATAATCCGGATCACCAATCGTGATCGGATAACATATTTCTTCAACCGCGCAGAGAAACAGGCTATCGTTGTCCGGCAGCTCCATCGTCGGCGGCTGGTTCCAAATCACCGTTATGTTTGTCTGGCAGCTGGCCGCGACGCCGTAGATATCGGTTGCCGTCAGTGTAATCGTATTCACCCCATCCACGGGCGAGAACGTCACGGCATCCCCTTCAAGGACGCCATTGTCGACCGTGCAGGACGCGAGATTGCCGTCGGGGTCGGAACAAGTGAAACCGGAAATGATGATATCCGAGGCGTCGCAACGGAACATCGTTGTATCTCCCGGACAATTCACGACCGGCATGGCCGCCGCCCGGGATAATTCCTGGGCATACGCCCCGGTCGATATCCCGACCATCAGGAACGCCGACAGAAGCATCCAGGCGATCCCGCGGCCGTCATGGCCTCCCCGAAATTTCCTCGACCTTTTCAATAGTACCCGGTAACGAAATACTTTTACGATCATCCTGTCATGACCTCATGGCAATGTTTTCGGCGAAAGCCCCGACGTGCGCGGAGGCTCCCGGTGAACAACCCACGTTGGGCGGTACAAACGGAGTAACCGATATGTATTCAAGCAGAATATAAAGAGATTCCTCGTCCATACAAGCGATATATCTGCTTCCCCCGCTGTTATTTCGCTCCAAAACGGCACACAATCCGCACCTGTTCAATATCCGCCATCTGCACCGGACTGCAGCTTTTGATGCACCAATTTCATTCCCATATTCCGAGGGAAATGACCGGTTCAATCGCGTACGTTTTTCGCCTAAAGAGGATATTTAAGCTATTCTAATAACCATATGGTCTACAAATAGTTATGGCGACGCAATAAAATGAGGGAGGGCGCTTGGTGAAGCCCTCCCGCGTAAAAGAAAACTCGGCTCTTTAGCCGCCGTTACTTGGCCGCCAGATCAGTCATGAACCGCTTGGTGGTGACGTTCTCGCAGGAGAAAATCATTTCCTTGACCCGCCGTTGACCGTCGGCCGACAGGAGTCGCGACGACAACGCCTGGAACTTGTTGTCCAGGTCCTCCATGGTCATCTGCTCCCGGGGATCGCCCTTGGGATACTCCAGATACTCCGAAAATTCCCGTCCGTCCTTGGTCCGCACGACCACCTTCGAGGGCTGCTTGGCCGGGAACATCTTTTCGAACTCGACCGACGCCTCCCCTTTGATCTTGTCAATCACTTCCCAGATGTTCGGGTCCTTCAGTTTTTCCTCCGAGAAACTCTGCGTCGTGATTTTGTGATCGACCAGCGCCGCGGCGATACAATACGGCAGGGAATGATCGGCCGTCTCCCGCGATTCGGGGCGGTACTTGTGGGGATCGAACAGAATATCGCAGGCGCGGGCGATGGTCGTCACCGTCACCCTTTCGATCTGATCGTGGCTGATGTTGTTCTTCGTTACCGCCTTGAGGACAGCCGTGATATGCGTGTGCGTCAGGGCCTCGGTCGGGAACGCCTTCATGCTGCATTCCAGAATCTTGAACGAGCTGCCCAAGCCGCCAACCAGTTTCTCCATGGCCCAGTTCGGCCCGAACACGTCCATCAGCCCCTCTTTTCCCTCGAACACCGCCTCGGTTCCGCTGTATCCCCGTTTGGCCATCAGCGCCGCCAAGACGCCGCTCTGGACGGCCATCGGGTCGACCGTGTTCTTCATCATGGTCAGTTTCCCCGCCGTGGGACAGCCGATGGTGTGGTTGTGACAGCCGCTGATCCCGATGGCGCAGACCATCTGGTCAACTGTCAGCCCCAGCACCTTGCCAGCCACGATCGGCGAGACGAACTGCGTCAGGGTGGCATGGTGCCATTTCCGCTCCCGCACCCCCGGTACGGCGAACTCGCAGAGGCGTTGTTCGAATTCATACGCCAGCACGACGGCCGTGATGACCTCTTTCATGGGGGCCTCGGCCAACTCCCCCGCCGCCAGGGCGGCCGGGATCAGGTCACTGGGATGGGAGGGGTCCTCTTTCCAGTAAATATCATTGAAATCGAGGGCGCGGATCATCAGCGAATTAACCAACGTGGCATTGACCGCCGGCAGGCGGTCGCCGAAACCGATCAGGGTGGCCTCTTCCCTTCCTTCCATCGTCCTATAAATATCCCGCAGGATGTTGACGTCGCGGGTGTGATACCCGCCATAGGCGCAACCGACGGAATCATACAGGTACCGTTTGACCTCGTGTACGACCTTCTCGGGCAAGTCGGCATAGGTCAGGCCGACGGCGAATTCGGCAATTTGTCGGGAAACCGATTTATCCATGTCCATCCTCACTTCTGCGTGGTTTCGGTCAGTCTGCTCTTGACCCAGTTTTCCAGGCCGGCGGCCAGGACCAGTTCCTGGGCGGTGGCGCCGACCGGGTCGATCGGATATTCTTTGCCGTCGGCGGTCAACACCGACCGGCGGATGTCGATGTTCGCGGTGATCCCGGTCTTGACCGTTAGCTTATCGGCGCCGTACCGGGCTTTCAGGTCGGTCACCAGCGCGGGGACCTCGACGGCCAAAAAGCCATTGTTGAGGGCGTTCCGCTTGTAGGTTTCATTCAATGATCCGGCAACCACCAGTTGAAGGCCGCGGTACTTGAGTGCCGTCGCCGCCTGCTCGCGGGAACTGCCAGTGCCGAAATTGAAACCGCCGACCAGGATGTCTCCTTTATTGACGATCCTAACGAACTCCGGATCGTAGTTTTCCATCACCACCCCGGCCTGCTGTTCGGGGGTGAAATCGTCCTGATAGGTATATTTGCCGGGGTAGATACCATCCGTATTCAGGTTGTCCTGATGGCAGAAGATGATCTCACCGGTGATGACCTCCGGGAACCCCGCCAGTACCGATACCTGCTCGCGCGCTGCGCCCGGCCGCTCCCCGACCGCCATGGTTCCCTTCAATTCGACCGTCTCGACCTCTTCCGGTCCGTCGATGAACCCGGCGATGGCGGAGGCGGCCACGACCTCGGGCGAGGCCAAATAGACAATGGATGATTTCGAGCCCATCCGCCCCTTAAAATTCCGGTTGGTGGCCGAAATCCCGACCTCATTATCTTCCAGCAGACCGACCCCCAAGCCGATGCACGGCCCGCATCCCGGCGGTAATGCGATCGCCCCGGCCATCAGCAGCGCCTGCCAATCGCCGCGACGTTCACTCTCCGCCTGAACCTCGGCGGAAGCGGCCGAAAGATAGAACTTCACCTGCGGCGCTACTTTCTTTCCCTCGACCACCCGGGCCGAGGCCGCCAGGTCATCCACCCGCGCATTGACACAGGACAACAGGTAGGCTTTATGAATCTGGATTTTCTTTTCGCGCAATGCCATGACCGAGGCCATGACCTTGACATGATTCGGCCCGGACACATATGGTTGCACGGTCGCCAGGTCAAGAGTCAAGGTTTTGGAGTAATAGGCGTCAGGATCGGCTGCCACCGGATTCTGGGCCATCTTTTCAATCCGGTCCGGATTGAACCGGGGATGCTTCCCATGGCCATCGGCGTCCGACGGCACCCCGGCCAGTCCCCGCCGGGCGATAATTTCCGCGCGGGTTTTAAGCCAGGCAATCGTCCGACCGTCGACCGGGAAGACTCCCGCCAATGCTCCCCACTCGGTGGTCATGTTGGCGATAGTCAGCCGGGCATCGATATCCAGCGCGGCGATGCCGTCGCCGACGAATTCGACGGCGTGATTAAGCACTTCATCTTTGTTGAAAAAACCGCAGAGGGCGATGATAACGTCCTTACCGGTGACGCCGGGACGAAGCATGCCCGTCAGGTGCACTTTGGCCACCGGCGGAACCAGCCACCAGGTCTTCCCGGTGGCCCAAATGGCGGCGGCGTCGGTTCGGACAATCGGCGTCCCGAGGCATCCCAGCCCACCGTACATGTTGGAGTGGCTGTCGGAAGCCACGACCAGGGTCCCCGGCCAGGCATACCCTTCCTCGCACATGATCTGGTGTCCGATACCGCGTCCGGCCGGATAAAAATCAACTCCCATGGAGGCGGCAAACTGCCGAATGCCGGCATATTTCTGCAGGTTCTTCTCGGTGGTATCCTGGACATTGTGATCCAGGGCAAAAACCGGCTGACGGGGATTGGCGATTTTCGCCGCCCCGATGCTTTTGAATTTGGGGATGACTGCGCCGGTGTTGTCGTGGGTCATGACATGCGCCGGTTGGATGAAAATATAATCGCCGCTGTGGACGATCCGGCCGGGTTCCAGCCCGACTGCGAACCGTTGGGCGATTTTCTCGATCAGGTTTTGCGCCATGGTCGACTCCTGTATGTCGTGCGTGTTGGCCGATTAGCCGTGGCCTGAAATTCGTCGATTATTTCACCAGCTCGAAGTCGATGAAATCGGCATGATGAAAGATGATGCTCTCCGGCAGACGGGTTTCCCCGGCCCCCTCCTTGGAGTGGGTGGCGATGATATGCAGCACTTCCGACGGCAGATCATGCTTGAACGCCAGGGCCACGCCGCTGAACGGATGGCGGATATGTTTGCCGAAATTCGATTTAACCGGTTTGCCCCCGACGATCTCGAATTCGCACAGTTTGCCGACGTCAGCCAAAAGCGCCCCGGCGATCAGATAATCCCGGTTGATTTTGGTCTTGTTGGTCCCGTGAATATCGGTCAGGACCCGGTCGCAGGCAATGCACATCCGACAGACGGCCCGAACGTGGTCGATGAAGGTGATTTTCACATTCTCCGCCAATAGCGTAAACGGCATTGTCTTCAGCAGTTCCTCCGTCCAGCCCCGGAAGGCAATCGCTTCCTCCCAACAGGCCACCACCCGGTTCCGCAGGATGTCATCCCCGATTTCGCCGATTTCAGGCAGCAACCGCAATACCGCCTCTTTCATCGCATCGTCTCCTTGGTTTGGGGCCAATCACACTCAATCTCCCGGCCAAGATACTCTGCCAATGGACCCGTTGTCAACAGTCTCGTGTCCGGCCGATAAAGCCGCCGTCGAGCCCGGCCCGGACAGGACGGCATCGCCGCCAACACCGGGCCCGCGGTCCGCGTTATATTTATTGGTATATGGATTGATTAAAACCACGTTTACTCCCCGGCGCGGTCCAACCGCCGGAAAGGAGCTGTCATGAAATTCCCGATCCTGGTCCTATTGGCCGGAATGGCCTCGTTCGTCATGTCCGGAGCTTTGGTCCCGGCCGTCGACGCCGCCTCCGGGGAAAGTTTGGCGTCCGTGACTGTGGCCACCACCTTCGTCGTTTCCGGATTGGCTATGCCCGTCTGCCTGACGGCCG
>JAAZOE010000052.1 GCA_012797915.1 Candidatus Zixiibacteriota bacterium
TCTTCATATATTATTCTCATGTGCCCGACCCCAACGCGCCGCAGTGGAAAGCCCCCTACATCCTGGAGTTCTTCCAAATCCTCTTCCACAACATCGGGGCCTTCTTCTCCAGTTCCCGATTCGACCGGGTCGGACGCACCTTCTGAGCGGATCTTTCGCCCGTATCCCGGACCGATTGCGCTCTACCTTCACTTTCCCTTCTGCACCAACCGCTGTCACTATTGCGATTTCTACAAGGTTCCTTTCTCCAAAAAGGAAGCGGCCCGGTATTTTCAGGCTCTCCGCTATGAGACGGAGATGGTTTTGGCGTCATTCGGCCATGAGCCGGTTGACATCGCCTCGGTCTATATCGGCGGGGGGACCCCCTCGCTGATTGACCTCGATTCTCTGGGGGAATGGCTGGAGATAGTCCGCGCGTATGGCCGCCTGTTGCCCGACTATGAATTCACCGTCGAGGCCAATCCCGAAAGCCTGTCGCCGGAATTCGCGGTCGGGACGCACGAACTGGGAATCAACCGGATCGTCATCGGCGCGCAGACGTTTGCCGTGGGATTATTGCCGCCGCTGGGACGGCGGCAGAAAATGAAAGATATCTATCGGGCCTTCTACCTGTCCCGCCTGGCCGGATATGAAAACATCGCCGCCGACCTCATCTTCGGCCTGCCGGGGCAACGGATCAAACAAGTCAAGCTGGATATCGAACGGCTGGCTGCGCTGGAACCGGCCCACATATCGTTCTACCAATTGACGGTCGAGCCGGAGACCCGTCTGGCTGCCAGCGTCGCCTCCGGCCGCGTGACTCTTCCCGATGAGGAGAATACTGCCGCCATGTACCGATTCGGCGCCCACCTTCTGGCCGACAAGGGGTATCTCCGATACGAGGTGTCGAATTTCGCCCGCGAGGGTAAGATTTGCCGTCACAACCTGGCCTATTGGACCGGCGCGCCGTATATCGGTCTTGGCCCGGCGGCGCACGGATTCGTCAACAACCACCGCTATGCCAACCGCTCGGATGTGGCCGGCTATATCGCCATGCTGGAGGGAGGCCGATTGCCGTTGGCTTTTATCGAAGAACTGGACGATACCCAACGTCTGTTGGAAACCGTTTTATTATCGCTGCGCACGGCCGAGGGAATCGACAAGGCGAAATTGATCCGGAACTTCGGCGAACCGGCCCTGGCGATTCTTGAGGGAAAAGCCAAGGCCGGATATGTCTCCAGCGGTCACCTGATCGATGACCTGGGGTTTTTGCGGTTATCGGATGACGGCTTTCTGCTGGCCGACACAATCATCGCCGACCTGGCGGCGCAGGGATAGTAGTCCCCGGTGTTACTCCATCGGGGTGTTCCCACCCCCGGCCATGAGCGGTCAACGTGTACCCGTCAAAGAAATCGTAATACACAATTTCTTCCGGATTGTCATACGGTTGGGTGCCGACCTTGGCCACGTAGAATTCTCTCTTGATCAGCCCCTGTGGCGCCAGGTAGTCGTACCCGTCGATCCCGCTTTCCCACATCCCATCATCATCGATATCCCAGAACCACTGGATGACCAGGCAGTCGAATACGCCCGCCTGGGTGGATACCTGTTCGCGACGGATGACCTTCTTGTCGATCCGGAACGGATACCCTTCATCCGTATGGTCTCGATACGTCCATTGATGGCCCAGCCGCAATGGATAGGCGTACGATATGGTGGGCGAATATCC
Source organism: Candidatus Zixiibacteriota bacterium (assembly GCA_012797915.1). Taxonomy (GTDB): domain Bacteria; phylum Zixibacteria; class MSB-5A5; order GN15; family JAAZOE01; genus JAAZOE01. The sequence continues at coordinate 1,709 of JAAZOE010000052.1, forward strand.
TTCGGGAGTCGGCCCCGGTCGCTTGGCGGCATAGACCATTTCGCCCCGCAAAGCCGAGAACAGCTGATCGGGAGAATCGAACACTCGGCCGGCAAAGAGGAACCTCTTTCCGGAATGCTCAACCACCAGCCGCGGTGCGATGAGACTGGTGCCGGTGTAATCCAGGGTATAGAGACCGTCCTCGATGTTATTGAGATAGAAATGGCAGGTATGATATTCCGCGCCGACTTGCTCCATGATGTAGAAGTCGTACGCGTCGATGTAATCCCAGATAGTCGTGAAGCCGACAATCCCCACTGTGGCCCGGCCGGTATCGCGGTAAACCGGGTTCGGCTGGCCGTCGGCGGTGTAAGAATAGGTTTCGTGCCAGTATATCCAACGAAGGCCGACCGCCAGGGGATAGGTGAACTCCCGGCCGGTGGTGAAACGCATCGTCGGGGTCGAAGCGATTATAACGGTGTCGCGGTAGGCCTCGACCCGCCAAGCATAGACCGTCTTTGGAGCCAGGGTTCCCGGCATGAATGAATTCTCGGTGAGAGAGTCCATAACCAAGGGCAGAGGGGTCTGGGTGCCGAGGAAAACCCGATAATGGCTTGGTGCCGCCATGACGGTATCAGTTTCAATAGTCCAGCGGAGGTTGATATTGAGGTCCTGATCCACGGCGCCGTCGGCCGGAAAGAGTTCTGCGATGCCCATATATGGGTGGCCCGGCCCGGCCGGGGAATCGCATCCCAAGGCGAAAAACATGGTCGCAACCGCAAGGCCCCATACCGCCCGCCGAAATGGACGAGCATAAACCATCATACCTCCCTCGGTCTGACTATCGATTCTTCTGTCTGATGTGTCCAAAACAAATATACGGTTTCCGGCGGCGGATGTCAACCGGGTCGTCAACCGTCTACTTCGGCAGCGCGGTGAGAATATACAGCGCCCAGCCCATGTACTCCCGCCACCAGCGCAGATAGGCGTCCTGTTCGCTGTCCAGCCACCGGCGCACCTGGTCGTAGTCGGGATGGTTCGGGTTTTCCTTCAACCAGGCGACCAAGCTCCGCCAATTGGCGGCGTTGTACCGCGCCCATTCCTCCTGGCTGGAGCGGATGACATATTCGAAGGTAAACCCTTCGGCGCGGGCCATCTGCAAAAGGTCAGGCTCGTAATAGATAGTGAAGCCTTCCATGAGTTCCTTCGGCACGCGGGTTTCCTTAATCCAGTATGGTTCACCGATGAGGATTTTGCCGCCGGGTTTGATTGCCTCCTTCATGGCCCGAATCGCCTGCGGGTAGCCGTTCCAGATGAAAGTGGCCCCCATGCAGGAGGCGATATCGAAGGTGTGATCGCCGGGGTGGTAATCGGCGCCGCTGCCTTCAATGATCTCGATCTGCTTGTCCAGACCCCGCTCGATCATCTTCAGCCGCGCCTTGGCCGCCGCCCTGGGTCGAAATTCAATCCCGACGGCGGTGATGCCGAATCGTTCGGCCCACAGCGCCAGCGGTTCGCCGCTTCCGCAACCGTAATCGATTACGCGGGTGTGGGGACCCAGCCCCAGGACTTCCCCAGCCTCGATGATCTTTTCCTTCGAGCAGGGATTGATTATCTCAATGTATCGTTCGGCGACATCGTACAGTTCATACCATTCCATGAGACTCATCCTTTCAGACGTTACGCCAATCTCGCCAGCACGATCCACTGCATCCATCCGGCCAGTAGCAGGAAGGCAACCACGAAGGCCGTCACCGCCGGATAGACGGCGCTTTTGTACCCCTGCCGGGCGGCGAAGAGACAGAAAACGGCGTGCAGGACCGGCAAAATTCCGGCGGCCAGGGGAACTTTCAAAATCAAGCCGGTTGGGGCGGCTGACGGGGAGGGCCAGCGGAGAAACGTCAAACCCCAGAGCCCGGCGTACAAAACCAGGACAATCAGCACTTGTACATAAAGCCACCCGACCTCCTCCGCCGGCGCCTCGGGAATCGGTTCCTCGGTTTCTCCCGGAAGGCGGATGGCGGCCCGGTCGATTTCGGTGCACCAGGAGGAAATCCCGCAGCGGGGACAGCGCAGCAGTTTCCGCCCGAACCCATGCGGACTGAGGAAATCAACCCAGAGAGAGATTGGGAATTCATGGCCGCACGGGGCGCAATGGTATCCGCTGGTCCGGGCATGTCGATACACCAGCAGCATCATGATGGCCAGAAACAACAGGGTGATGACCAACGATGACACGGTCGACGGCGACAACCGGGGCAGGATGAAAAAGGCCAGGACAAAAACGACGATAACAATCAAACCGAGCCAGAATCCGGATCGCATACCTGCGCTCCCTCCGTTATACCCGCCGTCCGATCCGGATATCCCCGGCGCCCGGACGATCCCGCGCTACAGAGAAGATACAGGCAGAACGCAGGGATTTTCAACCCCACCACCGGCGCTAATCTTTCACATTCGGCGATAATGAGCCCCTCATTTTGCCCACCAAAAACGTCAAATTCCCACCCGTCTTCGTCATACCACATGGAATACCGCGTCTTCAGGATGACA
>JAAZOE010000053.1 GCA_012797915.1 Candidatus Zixiibacteriota bacterium
GGTCGATCCGGCGCAGATGGAACAGGTTCTTCGGGCGGCCATGTGCGCCCCCTCGGCCAACAACGAACAACCCTGGCAGTTTATTGTCGTCACCGAGCGGGCCATCCTCGACCGCATCCCGATGATTCATCCCTATTCAGCCATGCTGCATGAGGCTCCTGCGGCAATCCTGATCTGCGGTGATATAACGCTGGAAAAATCCCCCGGGTACTGGGTAGTCGATTGTGCGGCGGCCACACAAAACCTGCTGGTCGCCGCCCACGCCCTGGGACTGGGGACGGTCTGGCTGGGAGTCTATCCCCGGGCCGAGCGGATGCGGGACATGTCGGCCCTGTTCGGTCTGCCCGAGCATGTCAAGCCCCTGGCGCTGGTGGCCATCGGGCATCCGGCGGAAGCCAAGCCGGCCAATAACCGGTATGACCCGTCGCGGGTGAAATGGAACGCCTGGTGAACCTGGAGAAATAGGGAAAGCGACATAACGGCTGCAGAAGAATGAATGGAAACATTCGCCCGGCCATCGGTCCGGGATGAATCCTGATAATGAAAGAGGTGAGACGATGAAACGATATGCCGTGCCGGAACTGGCCTCCGGCGTCTTTGCCGTCGGTTCCAGACACTGGAATCGCCGTTTGTTCGATGCCCTGGCCCCGACCCCGATCGGGACGACCTACAATAGTTATCTGGTCGCCGGCTCCGACAGATGCGCCCTGATCGACACGATTCTTCCCGGATTCGAGGGAGATCTCTGCGGCAAGGTCGACCAAATGCTGGCCGATCGAAAGATCGAGTATGTCATCATGAATCATGCCGAGCCGGATCATGCCGGGTCGATCCCGTACGTGTTGGACCGGTATGGGGCAACGCTGTTGGCCTCGGCCAAGGGAGCCGAATTGGCCAAGGTGTTCTACAAGGTCGCTCCGGAGAAGATCCGGGTGGTCAAAGACGGCGAAACCATTCCGCTGGGGGGCAAAACCCTGCGATTCATCAACGCTCCCTTTCTGCATTGGCCGGAAACGATCTTCACCTACCTGGAGGAAGACCGGATATTGTTTTCATGCGATTTCTTCGGCGCCCATAACACGACCGGCATATTCGATGACGAGGCCGAGGAGGTCATCGCCTGGGCCAAACGGTATTATGCCGAGATCATGATGCCGTTGGCCAAGATGAGCCGGATGGGGATGGAAAAGATCAAGGGGTTGCCGATCGCCATGATCGCTCCCAGCCACGGTCCGGTGTATCGGCATCCGGAAACGATCCTGGCGGAATACGCCAAGTGGACCGCGGGGGTTACCGCGGCCAAAGTCATGATTGTCTATGTAAGCATGTACCGCACGGTCGAGGGAATGGCCCATGTCTTTGCCGAAACGCTCCTGCGGCGGGGCGTGGAGGTCCGCCTCTTCGATTTGGCGGTAACTCCTCTGGGCGACCTGGCCGGTCAAATCATGGATTGCCGGGGAATGGTACTGGCCACCCCGACGGTCCTGAATGCGCTGCACCCGATGGCGGCGTTCGCGGCCCTGACGATCAAGACGTTCAAACCGCCGGTAAAATACGGGGTGGTGATGAACTCCTATGGCTGGGGTAAGGGAGCTGTCCGGCAGGGGCTTGATTTTCTGGAAGAGATGAAAATCGAGGCGGTCGGTTCGGTCGAGGTCAATGGCACCCCCGGCCCTGATGACCAGACGGCTATCCAGACCGTCGCCAATCAATTGGCCGACAAGGTGCTGGCCGACGGCAAGTAGATCCGGCCGCAACCGAAACCGCCGGGTTTTATACAATACTCGTTTCTCTATCGGTACTTCGGCCGCGGTCGTTATGGCCGCGGCTGGGGTCATCCGTCATCATCCATCGACTTCGCCTCACTGACGGGGACGTTATACTTTTCGGGACCCTGATTCCCGCCCTTGACATGGAAATGCGGATTTA
>JAAZOE010000054.1 GCA_012797915.1 Candidatus Zixiibacteriota bacterium
CGCCGTTCGACGACGTAATTGGAGCCGGTCAGCGATTTGGTGTATTTTTTCAGGTCGGCCAGCATGTGCGACATCTCGCCGACGTGTGCGAACATCCTCCCCTTGTTCACCACCACCGCGATCGACAGCGTCATGATGGCGAACTTCTCACTCTCGCCGCGCCGGTTGCCGGTGATGATATATCCCCGGCGGCGGTCTTCGGGCTGGTATCGGTAGGGGATAATCAGGTCGAAGGTCCGCAGGATTCCCTCGCAGATCCGCGGAACCAGGTCGGCCGGGATGACCACGATGAAGTCATCGCCGCCGATATGGCCGACGAATCCCTCGTGGCAGAGGTCAAAGACGACGTCCTTGATGATGCGGGCGGTCAGGCGGATGACCCGGTCGCCGTAATAGTATCCGTAGTAGTCGTTGTAGGCCTTGAAATTGTCCAGGTCGGCATAGCAGACGGCGAACTGCTGTTCCATCCTGATCTGCCGATCGATTTCCTGATCGATCAATCCCGGTCCGGGGAGGCGGGTGGAGGGATTGACGGCCAGATCCCGCATCGCCCGCTGAATCAACATTCCGGTTTTGACCCGGGCGATCCGTACCGGCACGGCATCGGAATAGAACTCCTCCGCCCCGCTTTCATAGGCGGCCAGAAGGGTGGTGTCGGTGGGGCGGGGATGGTAGAGAATCGTGGGAATGATCGACAGATAGGTATGGCTCTTGATGGCCCGGACGGTGTCGAGGATGCCGAAAACGGGATCGTCGTCGCCGCCGGAGTTGCCGATGAAAATCAAATCCAGCGCGAACCGTTGGGCCAGGGTCAGCAATTCCTCCACGGTGTGAAAATAATGGCGGGAAACGCGCGTTCCCTCAAGGATACGGGCCAGGAAATACTCCGCCGCGGTGCCGTCGACATGGACGGCCACGTGGCGCATCAGCCGTCCGGCCGGCGTCGCGATCTCGGGTGAAACTGCCGGTGGACTTCCAGGAGATACTCCCGGTTGAGATGGGTGTATATCTGCGTCGTATTGATGCTGGCGTGCCCCAGGAGCTCCTGGACCACTCTCAAGTCCGCTCCCCCCTCCAGCAGATGCGTCGCGAAGGAATGCCGAAACGTATGGGGGGTCACCGCCTTGCGGATGCCCGCCCTCAGGATGTATCCCCGGATCAGTTTCCACAGGCCGGGGCGGCTGAATCCCCGCCCGCGTTGGGTAATAAACAGTCGGTTGCATTCCGGTTTGCCGGCCGCCAATTGCGGCCGCGACTCCTTCAGGTATCGGTCGATCGCGGCGACGGCGTATCCGCCCAGCGGGACCAATCGTTGCTTGTTCCCCTTGCCGGTCACCATGATATAGGCGATCTCCGGGGCATAGACCGACCGGTCCAAGCCGATCACCTCGGAAATCCGCATGCCCGTGGCGTACAGCGTCTCGAGAATCGCCGCGTCCCGGACCTGGTGTATATTATTCTTATCGGGCAGGGCCAATATCTTCTGTACTTCTTTGACGGAAAGAACCGTGGGTAGACGCCGGATCAACTTCGGCCCGGCCACCTCGGCTATCCCGGCCGACGGTCCGAGCCGGAAACGCAGGTATTTCCGGACCGCCGCCAGGCGGCGGTTGACCGTGGTCGGAGTGAGGCCGCAGGAGTAGAGGGCGTTCAGGTACCGGATGATATCCTTGCGGGCCGCCTGTTCGACCGGTTTGCCCTCAAGAAACCGATGGAAGTCTTTCAGATCGCGGCGATAGGCGTCGACGGTATTGGCGGCCAGCCCCTCCTCCACGGCGACAGCCTGGAGGAACTGATCGATTTCCGGGACAACCTCCCGGCCCGGTTTTTTCGGTTCGGCCATAGGTTTATAGTATGGCGGGGCATGGGGAAACGGGCAACCATTTTATACAACCGTGGCGGCCACGGCGGCGGCGACCCGCCCGGCCCCGGTGTTTTTCAGCACCCGGGTAATCTCCCGCAGGGTCGCGCCGGTAGTGGTGATATCATCGACGATCAGAATCGATTTTCCCTGGACGGCTTCCGGCGCGGTAACGGCATAGGCTCCCCGGACGTTGATTTCCCGTTGGGGAGCGGTCAGGCGGGCCTGCTGACGGGTTCTTCGGGTCATCGCCAGAACATCAGGCCGGCAGGGAATCCTTAGGGTCCGGGCGATTTCCCGGGCAATGACCTCGGCTTGATTGAATCCCCGGGCGTACAAACGGCTGTCGTGGAGCGGAACCGGCACAATCATGTCGAGCTTTAGGTGTTGCCACCTATCTCTAATTGTTTCAGACAGTTGCGTGCCGATGGTTGTTCCCAGCGGTTTCAGGAAACTGAACTTGAGATCGTGAATGATCGACCGCAAAGTGTCATCGTAGACCCCCAAGGAAAAGACGGTCAAGGGGTTTTCATCGCAATTGCGGCAGACGGTTCCGGTCTGGATAAACTCCCGGCAATTGAGGCAGAACGGTTCCTCGATAGTCGTCAGCAGATTCCAACAGGATCGGCAGACCAGACGGTCATCGGAGTCGGCCGGACGGCCGCAGAGGCCGCAGACCGGCGGGTAGACAAAATCGAGGAGGTCGTTGATCTGGCGCCGGAGAACTACCCGGCCGGAATCTATCAGGGTGCCGATGGAGGCCATGACCCGTTTCCGAATACTGCATCCGACGGGACGGCCCACGCCGTCCGCGGACGACAGACCATGATGTATATCAGCGCGGCGCCCGCGCGGTTTCGTGCGAATGGACATCAATGCTTGTGGTTCAATTGCGCCAGGAGCGCTTCCACCTGACTGCGCATTTCGGACGGCGGGCTTTCCTTCACGAACGTCTCCCACCAGCCGCGGGCCTGGGCGGTATCGCCCATCCCCCAATAAACGATGCCGAGATTGTACTTGGCGATTTTATGGGCCGGATCCAGGGAAAGCCCTTTCATGAAACTGGCAATCGCCTCCCGATCATTGCCGAGGGCGTGCTGACAGGCCCCAAGGTCGACGACCACGTTGGGGTCGTTGGGATTCAGGTTCAGGGCCCGGGTGTAACATTCGACGGCCATGGCATAATGCGTCTGGTCCATCAAGGCATTCCCCATCGAAACCAGCGATTCGAAATCCTTGGGCAGGGAGGCGATGAAGGCGTCCATGTTCATGGCCGGTTTCTGCCCGCCCATCATGCCCATCTCGGCCGGCTTCTTTTCAGGCCGGGCATCGGCTTCCGGCGCCATCATCTGCGCGGCCAGATAGACGGCCCCCGCCGCCACGACCACGATCAAAATCAAGACATGGTCCTTCAGGGAGGACTTCCCTTTGCGAACGCCGTCGGCCGGTCGGCCGCAAGCCGGGCAAAAGCGGGCTGAGGCCGCCAATGGTTCCCCGCATCCCGAACAGTTCTTTTCCGCCATGGTCATGCTCCTATGAAACGGTCCCGTCGCCGGCGGCCATGGAATCGATATCGACCCCTTTGGCCCGCTCGATGGAAATTACGACCTTGATCTTCTTGACCTTGGCTATAACCCGGTTCAGGTGCGAAATGTTCTTGATTTCGACGACAAAGGAGCCGACCACCGGTCCGCCCTTGCCGGAAATCTCCGCCCCGCGGACATTGGCATCGGTGTCGGAAATGGCCTGGGTGATATCGCGGAGCATGTTCTTGCGGTCTTCCAGGAGGATATCCAGTTTGACCACGAAAGCCTGTCCCTTCTCGGCATCCCAGTCGACCGGGATGATCCGTTCGGGATTTTTGGAAAGTTCCTGGACCATGGTGCAATCGGCCCGATGGATGGTGATTCCCCGGCCGCGGGTGATGAAACCGATGATCTGTTCCCCCGGCACCGGCTGGCAACAACCGGCGAAGCGGAACATCATGTTCCCCATTCCCTGGATGCGGATCCCCTTGTCCCCCCGGGCGGTGTCGAAGAACCGCTTGACCATCGACTGTTTGACTTCCGGCATCTGTTCGGGGGATATCTTGGTCAGGATCTGCTGGACCGAGACGGTGCCGTCGCCGATGGCCGCCAGCATCGCCTCGGTGGACAGATACCCCATCCCCTGGGCGATATCCTCGAGATCGTTGGGGGCGGGGACGTTCAGGTGGACTTTTTTCAGTTCCCGGTCGAGCATTTCCTGGCCCAGCGCCTTGGATTGCTCGAAGCCCTGTTGTTTGAGCCACCGTTTGATTTTGGAGCGGGCTTTGGAGGTATGGACCAGCCGCAGCCAGTCATGGGACGGTTTCTGGTTCGGGGCGGTCAGGATGGCCACCTCATCGCCGGAATTGACGACGGTCGCCAGCGGCACCAGTTTGCCGTTGATCTTGGCCCCGACCGTGTGCAGGCCGACATCGCTGTGGACGGCGAAGGCGAAATCGAGGGTGGTGGCACCGGCCGGCAGATGAATCAGGTCGCCATCGGGGGTGAAAACGTAGATGTCCTCCTGAAACAGGTCGATTTTGAGGTATTCCAAGAACTCGGCCGGGTTGGTCATGTCTTTCTGCCAATCGAGCACCTCCCGCAGCCAGGTCAGCTGCCGGTCGGCCTTGTCCATCTGCTGCCGCCCTTCTTTGTAGAGCCAATGGGCGGCGATGCCGTTTTCGGCGACATGGTGCATGGCGGTGGTGCGAATCTGGATTTCCAGCATCCGGCCGCCGGGGCCGAAAACGGTGGTATGCAGGGACTGATACCCGTTCGGCTTAGGATTGGCGATATAATCGTGAAACCGGTTGGGGACCGGTTTCCAGAGGGTATGCACCACCCCCAGGGCCTCGTAACATTCCCGTTTGGTGGAGACAATCATCCGCACGGCCAGCAGATCGTAAATCTGGTCGAGGGGCAGATTGCGCAGTTTCATCTTGCGGTAAATGCTGGCGAAGTGTTTGGCCCGTCCGGCGATGGTGACCTTGATCCCCTCGTCCAGAAGCGCCTTCTTGATCGGACCGGCGACGTCCTCGATATAGGCGTCGCGCTCCTGCCGGGTCATTTCGATCTGATGGGCGATGGATTCGTATTCCTCGGGGTGGAGATACTTGAAGGCCAGGTCCTCGAGTTCCCCCTTGATCCGGGCGATGCCGAAGCGGTTGGCCAGCGGGGCATAGACTTCCTGGGTTTCCGCGGCGATGCGGGTCCGTTTGTCCTTGTCCACGAACTGCAGGGTCCGCATGTTGTGCAGGCGGTCGGCCAGCTTGATCAGGATGACGCGGATGTCGCGGGCCATCGACAGAAGCATCTTGCGGAAGAATTCGACCTGCTCCTCCTCGCGGGACTTGAACTGCACCTGCCCCAGTTTGGTCACGCCGTCCACCAGCAGGGCGATCTCGTCGCCGAATTCCCTGCGGATATCCTCGATGGTGATGGCGGTGTCCTCGACGACGTCGTGGACCAGCCCGGCGGCGATGGTCGTGGAATCGAGGTGCTGTTCGGCCAGGATGAAGGCTACCTCGAGACAGTGGGTGATATACGGTTCGCCGGAATCCCGTTTTTGCCCGGCGTGGGCCTTGTCGGAAAATTCGTAGGCCCGGCGGATCAACGGCACATTCACGTTGGCGTTGAACGATTCAATCTCGATAATAAACTGCGCCAGATTTAACATGCTCATAC
>JAAZOE010000055.1 GCA_012797915.1 Candidatus Zixiibacteriota bacterium
CGCCGACCGGGACGGTATAGGCGGTATAGCCATATCGCGACCATTCCACCTGATTGAACGAGAGCAATCCGCCGGCGGTCCCGACCCAGAGGACATTGTCCAAGTCGACCGCCAAGGCCGTCACGTCGAAGCGGAAACGGGGGCTGAGCGGCAGGTTGACGACTTTTCCTTCCACCAACCAGCGGCTGACATCGTCGGCGCCAACGCCGGGAGTCGCGATCTGCTCGACCGCCGTGCTCTCAGCCGCCGCGACCGGAGGCATGGCCTCAGGAATGGCGGCGGGAGTTTCGGCTCCGGCCGGCTTGGTCGAATCAGTCACCGCCACTGCTCCGGAATCGGCAATCGCCGTCACCGGAGGAGTCAGGGCCGACGGACGATTCAAATCCAGAATCCGTTGCTTTAAAAACTCGCGCTCTTCGGGCGTGCCATAGATGGAGCACCTGGTCACCAGCTTGTCCAGCGAATCGTCGATTCGCACCGTGTATGGGTAGCTGTCGGTCCAGGTCAGGCCGTCGAACCGATACATCATCCCGCCGACCACCGCATAGGCCCACTCCCGCGACTTCAGAGTGATGACGTCGACCCGTTCCGCCGGCAAACCCGGGAAACCGGTAAAGCCCCCCTGATAGTACTGAATCAGGCCCTTATCGGTCCCGATAAACAAGGCTTCATCGAAACTGGCCATGGCGGTAACAGTGTCCGAAGGAAGTCCGTGCTCCAGAGTGTAGCGGGCCCAGGTCTGCCCGGCCAAGCGGTAGAGGCCATTATCCGTACCCACCCAGAGATACCGGCCGACCGCCGCCAGACAGGTCATCCTGCCGTTGATGCCGATGCTGTAGGGAACGGTCAGCCGCGACGGCAGGTAGCGGGAGACCGCCCGCTCCAGCGAATACGTTATGCGGTCGGTTTCTTCGGCCGTCATGGCGCCGTCTTTCAGTCCGTCGGTTAGTTTCTTCTGAAGATCGCGAAACTGGGGCGTCAGGAGTAATCCCTGCGCATAACCGGTCCGGAGCGCCTCCAACCCGGCCGCCAGATCCTCCCGGGGGCCGTACCCCTCCGGGACAGCGGCCGTGGTTTGGGCCGCGAAGCTGTCCACCTCGGCCGCGTCGACCGCGGAGTTGATGGCCACCACTTCCGCGACCATGACCTGCAGGGCCGAATCATCGTCGGTGCTGATAATCGTTTTCAGAAAATCCGGCAGCGTCTGATCGGAGGCCGTCTGGTATTCCGTTCCGGACCGCCAGGCATCGCCGTCATACTTCAACAGCCGATTCCCGGCGATAACCCAGGTTTCGGTCCGACCGGAGAGACCTTCCATGGTCACGGCCGAGGTGATGACCATGGGGGCATCTGGCAGCCCGGCCGTACCGGCGGTCTTCTCCCGCAGCTCGGTTATCAGGGCCGTCTTGAACGAGCCGGAGATAGGGCTGTTCCCGAGTCCCGCCGGATTCCAGAACGTGGCCGTGGCGTCGTCCGCGATGGACACGAACGCCTCGCCCATTCCGGCCGGGCGCGCCCCTGCGGCCACCCGCAGGAAGAGGGCCGCGGCATTGGAGACGGCCCAGACGGACGACCCCGCCGTCAACAACACCACCAGGGTAACGATGAAAATTGCACGAACTCGTTTCATAATACCTATCTCCCAAAAAAGTCCAGGCTTCCGTGATGTCAGTTCAACACGACCAGCTTACCGAAGGCCTCAGCCGTATTATCGGCCGAGAACCCGTTGTCGCCCAGCCGCCCTTTGGCGGTCAACTTGTATATGTAGACCCCCTGGGCCACCCGGTCGCCGTCGGCGTCCCGCCCGTCCCAGAGGAACAATCGATTACGCCCCACGCCCGGATCATGGGCGGTGAACCATTTGATCAATCGGCCGGCGAGCGTAAAAATCTGCAGCTCGACCTCGTCGGCCGCCCCGGTCAATTCGAAGAAAAATTCGGTGGCTCCCTCCATCGGGTTGGGATAATTCATCAGGCCGGCAATCGCCAATTGTCCCTGTTCGGCCACCGTCGCCTCGAATTCCATCACCGCCGGATTATTGGCGTTGTCCCAAGCCGTCATCTTGAATTGATGACGACCCGAGGGTAATTCCGGAAGGGGAAAACGAAGTTCCCCAGCCCGGTAATCGCCCTCATTATACGCGAATCGGTCGGTGAGATTGAGCATCGCCGCGTTGTCGTTATCGACCACCAGTTCGATCCGGTGCCCAAGACTGCCGGTCAGATTGATTCCGGACGAGTCCGACAACCCCACCACCATCGTCGCCCCGGCCGGCACCCGGTCGCCGCTGACGAAGCCCGGGACCTCGGCAAACCCGACGGTTATCGCCGGTCCGGCGTTGTCGTCGGTGGCGGCCGCGGCGACGGCCACCCGAAGCGAGTCGAGCCCGCCCAACGCCGCCCCCGCCGGGAACGAACCATAGCCGGAAATACGCGACGACTGTCCGCCGTAATCGACATCCAGCGGGACAATGAAACTACCCGCAAACTC
>JAAZOE010000056.1 GCA_012797915.1 Candidatus Zixiibacteriota bacterium
CAGGCTGATGTTCCCGCCGGAGGTCCGAACCCGTAGCCGTCCCTTGACCTCGGCCAGACGGATATCGCCGCCGGAGGTTTCCGCCCGAACCGTGCCGTCGAGATCGCCAATGCCGATATTTCCGCCGGCCGTCTCCAGGTCGAGATTGAATTTCTGCGGCACGGTGATGAGAAAATGGACGTTGAAATTATCGCCGCCATGGGACAAGAAATCCCAGAACCCCCGCTCATCGATATATTCCCCGATGACCTCGATGTCATTTCCGGACTGGGCAAAGGACAGTTCGAACTTATCGAATATTTTCTGGGCCTTGGACTGGCTCCGGGTGTCGGCGATCAGCGTCGCCTCAACGCGAACCGTGTTGCCGGCCGATGTCTCGATTTCGATTGAACCGATATCGGTCTCGACGGTCAGATTCCCGCCGGGGGTGACGGTGAATTCCTTTTCGATCTTCTTTTCTTCTTCCCCCCATGCCCCTGCGGCCAAGACGACGGTCGCCAGCAAGGCCGTGCTCAACGCGACCAGCGCATACCTGCCTTTTATCGCCATTTCTGCCTCCCGCAGTTATCCGATTAACGCTTGCTATCTCTTTGACGTGCCGATGGCGGCAAGAGTTGCCGCAAATATCGGAACTGTTTGGCAGGAAAAGAGATTGCCAAAATCTCACGATCTCATATATTAAGTCTTGACGGCGGCCGGGAATGTTTCCGGGCGGCGTCTGGTGGTATGACCTGTAAGTCGTTGTACCTAAAGTTACTTGTCGTAAACGACGATGTGAAATCGTATATGGCTCGTTTCAACTCCTTGCTACCGAGGGCCTCATCTATGTTCTCTTGGTTTTCCGGCCAACCGAATCCTCACGAACGCAAAATCACGCTGGTCGCGGCCATCGCGGCCGTCCTTTTCACCGCCTTTATTCCTTACGGCCAAAACGCTTTCGCCGAATTGGCCGATGCCAACCAGATGGAGCAGGTCTGTCAAAATTGGCTGACCCTAATCGTGACCGAACGCGGTAAATGGGGCGGCTCGACCGACCCGGCAATCGCCGATATTCAGGATGTCGTCGTAAACGATACGCTCCTGGCCCGCTACTATGCCATCGACCCCGCCGGGTATATCATGGTCCCGGCGCTTCGGGAGATGGCCCCGGTCATCGCCTATTCCGACGAGTATCCCCTCGACCTCTCGGAAACCACCTTCGGCATGGCCCCGATGCTGCGGCAGATTCTTCAGGACCGGTTCCGCGTTTTCGTGCAGGTGTATGGAAGTCTGGAAGCAACGCAACCGGCGGATAAACCGTTGTTCAGCGCCTTTAATGGAACGCTGTGGAACGAACTGACGGTTCCCTCGGATCAGTATATTCCGGCCTACAATAAAGGATTGACCGCGGAGACCAAAAGCGTCGGGCCGCTGCTGACGACCGCCTGGCACCAGGGTGCGCCTTATAACGATCTTTGTCCGATGGGGGACGGCGACCGGTGCGTGGTCGGATGCGTGGCCACGGCGGCGGCGCAGATTGCCCGCTACCATATGTGGCCGCCTTATGGCACCGGAACCCATTCCTATTACTGGGGTGGCGATACCTCCTGCGACGGCAGCACCCCCGGCCAGACCTTGTCGGCCGATTTCAGCGACGCCTACGCCTACGATGATTCTCCGGCCGCAGTGGCCGAGCTGTCCTACGAGATGGGAGTCGCCTTCGAGATGGATTATGGAGCCTGCGGTTCCGGCGCCTACACCTTATATGGGGCCACCGTCTTCCCGACCTATTTCAACTACGACCCCTCGGCCACCACCCGAAACCGTTCCAGCTACGACGCCGAGGAATGGTTCTCGATTATCCAAAATGAAATCAATCAGGGCCGGCCGATCCTGTACCGCATTTACAGCCACGCCATCGTCTGCGACGGCTGGCGGCAGGTTTCCGGTCTGAACCAGTACCATTTCAACTATGGCTGGGGCGGCAGCCAGAACAGCTGGTATACGGTCGACAACCTGTACTGCCCCTGGTCCGGATGCGATCCGATGGTGGAAGGAATGGTCATCAACATCATTCCCAAGACCTCGATCCTCTGGCTGGGAGGCCAGACCATATCCGACCTGGCCCTGGGGGACGGCGATAATGTTCCCGAAGCCGGCGAGACGGTCGACATCACCGTGACGGTGGCCAATTACGGCGGAGCGGCCGTGTCCAACGTGTCGGCCGAACTGCTGGTCGATGACGCTTCGATTGCGATTGTCGACGGAACGACGACCTACAGCTACATCGGCGCGCGGGATTCGGCCAAGAACACATCCGACCCGTTCCGTATCGCCATCCCCGCCGATTATGTCTCGCGGATCGACTCGTTCTCGGTGGTCGTGACCTACAACGGGGGAACGACGGTCGATACGCTGGTGTTCGAAAAGACAATCGGACGAACGATGGTGCTGTTGGTCGAGGACGATGAATACGGCTCGGTGGAAACCTACTACAAGTCGACGTTCGACACCCTGCGCATCCCGTACGACATCTGGATTCACGAGGCGTATGCGGTGGTCGATTCGGCCATGATGGCCTCGCACGAGCTGGTGGTCTGGTTTACCGGCGCCTATCGGGCCAATCCGCTCAGCGCCGCGGAGATCACCCGTCTTAAGGGATATATGAACGGCGGCGGAAAACTGTTTCTGACCGGGCAGGGGATTGCGGCCGGACTAAACACGGCCGACACCGCCTTTCTGCACCAATATCTGAAAGCCTCTTATCTGTCCAGTTCCTTCGTGCCGCTGGTCTGGGCCGATCCCGGATCGCAGATTTTTGTCCCGGCCGACACGCTGTTGATCAACGGCAACGGCGGAGCCAACAACCAGACCAATCCGGACCATATGAACGCGGCCAACGGCGGCGTGGCCGAGTTGGGATATTACGGGCAGACCAATTATGGGGCGGTGTCCTACCTGGGTTCATACCGGCTGGCCTTTTTCGGATTTGGTTTCGAGGCGATTGTCAACGGCGATCCCCGCTGGACATCGCGAAATACGACCCTGATGCAGTTGTTGGACTTTTTCGACTTCGGACTGCCGACCAACGCCCCGCTGGCGGCCAATGTCCTGCCCTCCCCCGGCGCGCGTCTGAACCTGACCGACCACACGCCGATGATTACCTGGAATTATTATGACCCGCAGGGGTTGCCGCAACAAATGTATCAGGTCGAGGTCGGCAACGACACCAGCTGGACGACGGCGGAGATGTGGGCCACCGGGACCGTAGCCGGAGGCGAAACGTCCATCGAGTATGC
>JAAZOE010000057.1 GCA_012797915.1 Candidatus Zixiibacteriota bacterium
CGTACTTTAGGATGCTGACACCCCGCCGAGTCGACGAAGCCAGAATCTTGTGGCCATGACCACGAATAGCAGGTTGTCCGGACCTCTCGACAGAAGAAAATAACCAGCGGTAGCCACTTCCCGCTTGACTTCTCTCATAGCGGGTGGGCTACAAAAAAATATACGGTCGGGAAAGGGTTCCCGACCGCGCAGTGTAAGGGTTCCCGACCGCGCACGTGCGCATAACAAGGGCCGACACAGCGCTCGCAGTAGCGGGCTCCTGACCTACGCGAAATTTGCCCGGCGGGGGTGACTCCCCCGCCGGCGGACCGGGCACAAAGGAAGGTCGGTCAATCGTTCGTCGCGGTCGGCTACGGCTGCGCCGGCGAGCAAACGTCCGAAACATACTGCCAGGTCGACGCGCCATTGGAGGCCGTGACCGTGGCTGTCCCCTGGTCAAACGCCGCCGTGACCGTCCAGGAGCTGGCGCCATTGCCGGAATTCTGAGGACCGGTCCAGGTGTAGACGTAGGACATGGTCATCGTGATCGTGCCGGCGATCGGGCAGGCGTTGTTCCAGCCGGTCGGGCTCTTGGCCACCTGCACCCCGGCCACCGTCATGTTGAAATTGTAGTTGCCGAAGTAGCTCGTGTCGGCGGACACATAGGTGATTTCGACCATGTGATGGCCGTCGCCGTTAATAGCCGCCACCGCCTGGTCCAAATCGGCGAACTCATAATCGGACCGGCCGTTGAGGTCGAGATGGCTCACGTTCTGATTCAGGCAGGTGATGGACCAGTTGGCGATGTTATGGATATAGTCGACGTCGTTCGTGGGATTTTCCACCGCCTCGCCGTCGACCCGGAACTGAATCGAATCGCAGAAGACCGAGCGGTAGGCATCGCCGAGATACGAGGCATAGACGAAATGCCACTCGTTCTGATACCCGGTGATCAGCGTGTCGACCGGTTCCTCATCCGGATTGGGAACCATCCACGGCGGCATCAGTTCGGCGCGAATGCTGGACGTGTCGCCCGGGTTGGTGTAAAGGTTGCCCATGCCGGCGGCGAAATCGCCGATCATCTCATCGAGGACGCCGTCGATCTGCGTCTGGACCGGGACGAACACCGGATCATCGTTGTCGCCATAGGTGATGGCCGGGGTGGTGGCGGCATCGTCGTCGGAACAACCGGCGGCGAACGCCACGATAGCCATCAGCGCCAAGGCCAGGGCGGTGAGAGTGTGCAAACGCATGATGTCAATCTCCTTTCATGCGGTCAACCTCCGCCCTGGCGCGCCGGCGGGTCTAGGCCATGAGGAAGACCATGATCGCCTTCTGGATGTGCAGCCTGTTCTCAGCCTCGTCGAAGACCACCGAATGCGGCCCGTCCATGACCTCATCGGTGATTTCCTTGCCGCGTTCGGCCGGAAGGCAATGCATCACCAGACAGTACGGAGACGCCTGTTCCAGGAGCGTGCTGTTGACCTGGTATTGTTTCAGTAACCTTGCTTTCTCTTCAGCCTTGTCTTTCTGGCCCATGGAGGCCCAAACGTCCGTATAGATTACATCGGCCCCACGGACGGCTTCTTTAGGATCATCGGTGAGGAGGATGTCGGAGACGCCCAATTCCTTGGCCCGCTTGAGGATGGCCTCATCAGGCGGAGTGGCGGTGCTGGTGGCGATGGTCAGGCGCATGGGGATTCGGGCGGCCAAGTTGAGCCAGGAGTTGGTGATATTGTTGCCGTCGCCGAGGTAGACGATCTTGTAATCGTCGCGGGGGCCGCGCTTTTCCAGCAGGGTGAAGTAGTCCCCGAGAATCTGACAGGGATGGGTCAGATCGGTCAGGGCGTTGATGACCGGGACATCGGCGTGGGCGGCCAGCCCCTCGACATCGGCGTGGCTGAAGGTGCGGATGACGATCGTGGCCAGGTAGCGGGACATGACCTTGGCGGCATCGTGGATCGATTCCCGTTTGCCGAGGTCGATTTCGTCCTTGGTGATATAGAGCGAATGGCCTCCCAGCTCGGCGATGCCGGCCTCGAACGACAGGCGGGTGCGCAGGGAGGGTTTATGGAAGATGGTGCCGACCGTTTTGCCGGCGTACGGTTTGGGGGCGGCCTCTCCCCGCTTCATCATCTTGCACAGATCGAAGATGTGCCAGATTTCGTCGGCCGACAGATCGGTGATTTGCAGTAAGGAACGCGCCATGAGACACCTCATTTGGATAGTGTTTTCAAATTGCCCGTAATTAATCTTCGCCTCAATGGTTGTCAAGGGAAAGTTGGGCGGGGCGGGTTTGGAGGATGTGCCGGGCAGACACGGGGGCCTGCTCCTGGGAGAAATGGAACCGATTTCGCAGGGACGAACGGTTGTTGCCCGGGAGGTATCTCCATCGTTGCCTTAAGACGCAACCGGGCCTATATTTGTTTCGTATCAGGGACAAACCGAAAGGAGACGGGGATATGCGTGGGCGCATGGGTTGGGGATTGGCGTTGATTGTCCTGGGGGGTCTGCTTCTGCTGTACAACCTGCGGGTGGTCAGTTTCCGGTATATCTGGCCGGCGGCGATTATTCTGGTGGGACTCTATCTGATCGGGTACGGCTGGCGGAGACGGTCCATCTGCGCCGATCTGTCCGACTTTCATTTCGTTGGGGACCGCGATTATACCGGGGGGTTCGACGTTCACGGCGGGCATATCGGGCATTTTATCGGCGATGTCAGGCTGGACCTGACGGCGATGGCGCTTCAGCCGGGGGAAAACAAGATTACGGTGTCGGCGTTTATCGGCGATATTCGGATCAAGGCGCCGATCGATCTGCCGGTGAAGGCGTCCTGTTCGGCGTTTATCGGGGACTTCGATATTCTGGGGCGCAAGCGCAGCGGATTTTTCGCGTCGATAACGGAGCAGACGCCCGACTTTGATGCATCCGTTTCCGGCAAGAAGGTGCTGATTCTCTGCAACGCTTTCATCGGGGACATGCAGATCATGCGGGGGTAAGTCTTGCAGGTCGGGAGCCGCCGCAGGCGGGCGCTTCCGACTATGAAGAAGACCGGCAAAAGGGTATCAGAATCATGAAACAGGTCAATCTTGGGTCGCAAGGCCTTCGCGTGCCGGCCATCGGGTTGGGCTGCATGGGCATGTCGGATTTTTACGGCTCTTCTTCGGAAGCGCAAAATCTTTGCGTTCTCGATCGGGCGGTAGAGATTGGATGCACGTTCTGGGATACATCAGACATATATGGCCCGTTTACGAATGAAATCTTGTTGTCAAAGGCCCTCAAGGGGCGCCGCGACCGAATCACTTTGGCGACCAAATTCGGCGTATGCCGCGGTGAAGACGGCAGCTGGCAGGGGATCAAAGGAAGTGCGGCTTATGTGAAGGCGTGTTGCGAGGCCTCCCTGAAGCGCCTTGGGACGGATTATATCGATCTCTATTATCAACATCGGGTGGACCCCAACACGCCGATCGAGGAAACGGTCGGGGCCATGACGGAGCTCGTGACGGCGGGGAAGGTACGGTATATCGGCCTGTCTGAGGCGGACCCGGGAACCATCGCCCGCGCGCACGAGGCTCATCCCATCAGCGCGCTTCAGACCGAATATTCGTTGTGGTCTCGGGACGTTGAGGCGGAGATTCTACCAACGATTCGACGACTGAACATCGGATTCGTGGCCTACAGTCCCCTCGGCCGAGGATTTTTATCCGGAGCGATCCGTTCACGAAGCGATCTGGAACCGGGAGACTGGAGGCTGGAGAATCCGCGATTTACCGAGGAAGCAATTGCCCGGAACGGCCGGTTGGCCAATGGTGTCGCCGAAGTCGCGAAAGAGATTGACGCCACACCGGCGCAAGTCGCGTTGGCCTGGGTTCTGTCGCGCGATGTCCCCCGCGCCGCGATACCGGGGACACGGAGAATCGAACGCCTGGAGGAAAACTGGGCGTCGCAGGATATACCGTTACAACCGGAACACCTGGATCGTTTGGAGTCCCTCATCAATCAGGGCGTGGCCGGCAACCGGTACTAAACCAATTGTAGGTCAGGAGCCCTGTGCTCCTGACTATTGTTTTTTATAATGTGATTGACACAACCATGATGTTTGATAATTATGAACTATGTCGAATCTACGACGATATCATGAAAACGGATACATCTACTTTATCACGAACGTGACGTATAAGAGGCAACCATTCTTAACCGCCAACGTCGATCTTTTTAGGAACGCCATTGACGTTTGCAAATCCCGATGTGGTTTTGAATTGATCGCCTGGGTTGTGATGCCCGATCATTTTCATCTTGTCATCGACCCTTTTGACACCCATATTTCCACCATATTGCAGAAAATCAAGATGAGTTTTGCAGCGCTCTACCGCAAACGACACGGGATGCATTCCGGACGAGTGTGGCAAAACCGATTTTGGGACCATATTATTCGCAGCCAAGACGACATGAACCGACATATCGAGTATATCCATTATAATCCGGTAAAACACGGGTTTGCCGGCAGGCCGTTGGATTGGCCGCATTCATCGTTTGGCGAGTATGTTGCACAAGGATTTTATCCGGCGGATTGGGGCGAGGTCGTCAAACCGATGAATGGCGAATATGGAGAATAGAAGAAGTAGTCAGGAGCGCAGGGCTCCTGACCTTGTATGTTGATTTCCAAGTGATTTTTATATTCCAACGGACCGGGATGAAACTGTTCCTGACCTGAGGTCGTCAAGCCTGGTTTGTAGATAAGTTCTCCCGGCCCGTTGACGGATGACGCGACGCCGAA
>JAAZOE010000058.1 GCA_012797915.1 Candidatus Zixiibacteriota bacterium
CCTGGCGCGTGAAACGCAGGAAATTGGCCCGCCATCGGTCTCGGCCGATGGTATCGCGATCGGAGTCGCTCACGGTTGTGAATATCCCCGAGGCTTTACTTCCATGTCTGCCTGCCTGTTCGTCTCTCGCCTAAAGGACAGACGATTGGCGCCCGAGGGCGGGCACCAATCGCCACGAGCGAAAGATATTTTCTGGAACCGCGTTATTCGGGTTTCCAGACTTTCCAGACATTGCCGACCAGGTCCGGGCCGGGCTTGAGGGTCGGTTTCCCCGGTTCCCATTCCGCCGGGCAGGCTTCCGCCCCCTTGGCATTCCGGACATGCTGGAAGGCATGGACCTGACGAATCGTCTCGCCGATTTTCCGACCGACCGGCGGGGTCATCACCTCCATGGCTTGGATGACTCCGTCGGGATCGATGAGAAAGCGTCCCCGGATATTGACGCCGTTGTTCTCATCGTAGACGCCATACACCCTGCCGAGATTCCCGGCGCCGTCGGATATCATCGGCCAGGGGATGCCGTTTTTGGTCATCTTGGAAAGCTCTTGTTCTTCCCACATCTTGTGCACGAACGTGCTGTCTACTGAAACCGACAGCACCTCAACGCCGAGCTTCTGGAGCTCGTCGAACCGGCCGGCGACCGCCGACAGTTCGGTGGGTCAGACGAAGGTGAAGTCGCCTGGGTAGAAGCAGAGCAATACCCACTTGCCGGCATAGTCCGAGAGCTTCACGGTGATGAACTTTCCCCGACGATAGGCCGGGGCTTGGAAATCGGGAGCTTTTCCTCCCACTTTCGCCATAACCATGGTCGTGCCTCCTTCTCCGGTCTCCGCCTGGAGTGGTGTTTTGGGTTTCGGCGCCTGACCGGCGACCGCGCCGGTCGGCTTGGCACATCCAACGGGTTCTTCAGCCATAGATACCTCCTCAATGGGACGTGTTCCATACGCGGGTTTTTCTGCTCAAGGTTTTTCGCCGGGCAGTTTTTCCCCCCCGGTTCCTCCTTTCGGGTCCGCAATCGCCGGATCGGCAAGCCGTCGCCGCATAAATGTCGCTTCCGCCCAGGCGGCGATTTTATTCTGGCTTTCGATTTCCGCCTTGAGCCGGTACAAGGACCGACGGCAGGACACCAGCCAGGCGCGGATGTTCATGTCGGCGTCGCAGGGTACGGAATGCACATACCGCACATGAAGATCACCGGTGATCCCCTGAACCTTGTGTCGAAAGAGGCAATGGGTCATGGCCGCATCGAGCAGGGCGGCGATGATTCCGCCGTGGATGATTCCCTCGTATCCCTGCAGCTGCGGGTTGGCCCGGAACACGGCTCGCACCACGCCGTCATCGCCGCAACGAAACCGCAACCGCAACGACCGGGGGTTGCGGTTGCCGCACAGAAGACAGTGCGTATGCTCCCGGCTACGGCGGATCGGCGCGGTTTTCTCAGTGGTCACAGACGTTTGCTCCGGCCTGCAGTGTTCCGGCCAAAAAATCTTGGACCAGTTTCTCCGGTGTCTCGGCCGGCGCCCCGATCACCACCTGGATGCCCTGCTGGGCGAACAGGTCCAGGGCCCGCTGACCCATGCCGCCGGCAATAATTACGGTGGCGCCCCGTTCCGCCAGCCATGGCGGCAGAAGCCCTGGCTGATGCGGCGGGGCGGCGATATCTTCTCTCGTGATGATATTTTTCTCGGTGACGTTCACGTCGACCAGGGCAAAACGTTCGCAGTGTCCGAAGTGCAGGGCGAGTTTCCCCTCGGCCAGTGGGATGGCGATTTTCATCTGTTCCTCCTGATGTTTCCCGAGCGGTTCGTTTGGCGGCGAATGACGGGCAAAGGCGTCGATCCCCCGCGCGAGTCGTCGGTTGCGTGTTTTTTTTCCGGTTCGGCGCCGGGTTCCCGGCGCCGTCGATAATGATCGTGGCAGGCCTCTTTCAGCGTCGTGACCGCCAGCAAGGCGCAGTGTTCATAATGAGGCGGGAAACCCCCGAGGGCGTCGAGGACGTCGTGCTGCCGCAAATCCAGCATATCCGCGATATTCCGGCCCTCCGTCAGACAGGCGGTCATGCTGCCGCAAGCCAGA
>JAAZOE010000059.1 GCA_012797915.1 Candidatus Zixiibacteriota bacterium
AAAACCCACCCGATGTTCGCCTTCGGCGAACTCTGGGTGGGGCTACAGGTAAAGAGCGGCGTTACGCACGCCTAAAGGGGCGCGCCACCCATCTGCTAGATTTGGCGGGTTACGGGTCGCAGGCGGGCATGAGGCCTTTGTTGAAGAAGAAATTGATCAAAAGCAGCAGGTCGTTGAGCGTGATCGTGCCGTCGCAGTCAGTATCTCCGGCGGTCCGGATCGCCGGCGGCTCCGGCCCGCCATAGAGGTAGCGGGAAAGGGCGGTCAGGTCGCCGATATCCAGGCGGCTATCGCCGTTGACATCGCCGAGGATATATCCCCGGTCGAACCGAAGGACGATCTGCCGGAGAAGAGTCGCGGCCGAATCGCGGGTCATCAGGGATAGAGGGAAATTCAGCAGGCAGAAACCGTAGTTTTCTCCCTCGTAGACGACGGCGACGGCCTGCCCCTCTGTCGGTCCGCCGGGATCGGAGGAGACATAGGTGTAGATCACTTCCGCCGGCGGCCTCGGCCAGAGGAATCCGGCATATGGTAAACCGGTCGGGAGATGGTACCCGAATTGGTTGACCCGGACGCTGTCCCAACTCTGGCGGGGGTATGTGTCATCGACCGGGTCGGCCCCGATCAGGTCGCCGGCGAGGATATACCCCGGCTGAATCTCCAGCGGCCCGATAGAGCTGCTGTCGAGGAACAGGTAGTCACGGAAAAGCGACCCGGGATTGAAGCGGATGACGGTTGGTGCATTTTCGGGAAACCGGTCAACGGCGGCATGGCAGAGCGTCAGGATCACCTTTCCTCCGCCGGCCAGATAGGCGCGCAACGTATCGGCCAGCTCCTTGCGCAGGGAACCATCGAGGTTCTCGGAACTGACGACGATAGTCGAATAGCGGGCCAGGTGTTCCACGGTCGGCGGCCCGGACTGATCGAAGCGATAGATGGTATACGGCATCCCGGCCAGGGCGGAGGCGGCCAGCGAATCGAGAAACGACGACTCGAAGATGAGGTTGGAGGTAATCTTGCGGCTGTTCTGGTCGATGACCAGTATCCCCTCGGTCGGCATGTAGGCAGTCAGTGAAAGCGACATCGACGGCGGCGACTCCCAGCCATCGGCCGAAACGGCGGTGACAAAGTAGCGATACGGTCGGCCGACTTCGGCCGACAGGTCGACGGCGCTGGAGTCGGCTGTTTCGACCGCCAACACGGTGTCGCGGGTTTCGCCGTCGACCCGGTACAGCCGGTACCGGTCGGCGGAAAGGTCATCGGACCAGGACCATTGCAGGACGGGGTATCCGCGCCGGCCGCTGCCGGTCAAAACCAGCGGCGGATGAGGCGCCGACGGCAGAAGGGATACTTGCGGCGACCATTTGCCGACCGAGCCGTTCTGATCGACCGAGGCGACGGCGAAAGTATATATCGTATTCGGATCGAGATCGGATTGCATGATTGTGGTATCGCCGGTGGCGATGTCGGCGACGACCTCCCAAGGGGTGAGGGTCGATTTCCGGATGAGTCGATACCCGGCCATATCGCGGGCGGCCTTGGGGGACCAGGCGAAGGAAGCCAGACTGTCATCAAAGGTGACGAGGCGGAAATGCGCTGGCGGGCCGGGAGGCGGATAGCTCAGGCCGTTGGCGGTTATTTCCCGCAGAATCAGGCCGGTCGACCGGAGGTCTTCCGGCCGCAGTATTTCATAATAGTCGGAAACGGAGGCGACCTGGGTTGGCTCGAACCAGTATTTGATATAGGGATTTTTGACAATTTCATCGGCGGCGAGATAGGCGACGGTGAAAGTGACTTCCTCTTGGGGAGCCAGGTCGAACGGCCCGGCGGAGATGAGGAATCGAGTCTCCCCTCCGAAGGCCGGGGTGGCCGGCGTATCGGCCGGCGGGGCCCAGCTGGGATGCAGGAGGGACGACTCGATCTGATTGTAATCGACCTCGGGAAAGGACATGACGAAGTATTTGTTGCTGTCGCCATAGGGGGCGGCGTAGGAGCCGCCCAAGTCCCGTCCGAGGGAAAGCAGTTGTCGCGGTCCCCAGGAGGAATCGCCGTTATCGACCCACCAGTTGAAATTGACCCGCCAGTCGGCGACGGTGAGGTCGAGAATCTGCACGCCGAAAGCGCCGTTGGAGGAACAGGAATCGTATCCCCATTGGCCGGGGTCGCCGTCGATGTCGACCGAATAGGCGATATTCAGGGGCGTCCAGCGGCGGGCTTTGTCATAGAGGCCGGGGATGAACCCGGAAAGGTCATCGGAGCCGGAGCCCTCGCCTGACCCGACATCGCAGTCGGCATAAATCCCGGCCCATCCCTGCTGGATGGGCGTCGCGCTTATATTCTTGATGGTGTAGGCGACAATCACGGCGCGGTCATAGGGCGGGGTTTCCCAGGCGTAGCTGTGGGAGGTGACCTGGATGCCCAACGGGTACCAGTCGTGGCAGTCGCCGACCAGGCAGCGATAGAGGGTATCGAAAACGATGCCGGTATCACAGGCGACGGCGATATGTTCGAGGTCGGCCCAGTCGGAGAGAGTCTGCATGGCGCCATCGGGATACGGCGCCGGAATCAGCTCCGGGACCAGGTAGGCGAAATCGAAGGCGTGGGAGACCATGGTGTCGGCGCCCTTGATTCCCCCGACCCATAGTCCGGCGCCGAACAGGTATTCTTTCGCCCCGCCGCCGGGGTAGTTGGCGGCGAATGGATGACGGATGGTTTCGACCGTTTCCTGGTCGTCCGGTACGGGGTAGGCATCGACAAACGGCCGACCGACGGCCATCCGGTTGGATTGCGCCAGCCAGAGGCCGGGAAAGGTGTCGCTGATGCGCTGGTAATAATAGGGGGCGCCAGTCAACGCCGGGAGTCTCAGGGCGCGCAGTTTCTCACCGGTATCGGCCAGCACCGACGGCGCGAGACAGAAAAGGAGTGCGGCAAGCAGTACCCTGCGCATCGAACCCCCGGCCTTAGGATGACATCGAGAACCTTCGTCGCAAATATAACGCCCTGGAACCGATTTTGTGTAATCATTTCGGGGAAAGGATGGGAGCGAGGATCAGAGAGGACACAAAAAAACAAGGAGCTTCTCCCTCACAAAGAAGCTCCTCGTCCCCACCTCATTAGTACCCTTCACCGCCATACAGAGTAACTAACTTCGGTAAGTAAGAGGAACAAAAACCATGCCATCGCCTGCCGTTGAGGATAACTATTCTATAATGCCGTACGGGACAATATATTACCGAATTGTATCAATGACCATAGATTAAACCCGCCTTATCCCTTGCCGCATATTATGCGTCCCCGGAAACCGGCGGAAAGGCAATGACTCCTTTAACGATATGACTACCTGTCACTTATGGGGGCAGGCGTGATTCAATAGAAACTGATAATAACCGCGATGCGGCGCAGGAACTGCGAACAGTCCCTGCGCCGATTGGTTTTATCAACGCTGTCCGGGGAGATGAACAGACATTTTGTGAAGATTGTGGCACGCTTCCATAATCGATTCGGAGATGACCGGGTGTGCAAACACCAGCGACCCGAGTTCGGTCACGGTCAATCCCTGCCGGATGGCCAGGGCCGCGGTGTGAATCGCCTCGGTCACGTGCGGGCCGACCATGTGGACGCCGAGGAGTTTGTCGGTCTTTTTATCGCCGATGACTTTGACTTCTCCGGCGATTTCTCCTTCGGCGTGGGCTTTCCCCAGCGCCCGCATCGGGAAGGAGCCGATGGCGATCTCCGCCTTTTCGCGGGCCTTTTCCTCGGTCAACCCGACCGAGGCGACCTCCGGCTGGGTGAAGATGACGGAGGGGACGCCGAGGTAGTTGACTTCGCGTTTTTGGCCAAGGCAGTTGTCGACGGCCACAGCTCCCTCGGCCACGGCGGTATAGGCCAGAAGCGACTTGCCGGCGACGTCGCCGGTGGCATAGATGCCATCGACCGAGGTCCGCATACCGCCATCGACGGCGATCGAGCCGTTCCGGTTCAATTTCACCCCTACCGAATCCAGCCCCATATCGCCGGTGTTGAAGGCTCGTCCGACCGAGACCAGCACCTTCTCGGTTTCGACCGCCTGGCCATCGGCCAGGATGGCCTTGACCAGGCCGGATGGGGACGGTTCCAGCATTTCGACCCGGGTGTCGGTGGTCAGGCGGATTTTGAGTTTTTTCAATTCCCGGGCGATGATGGCCGAAACCGACGGATCTTCCATCGG
The DNA here is from genome assembly GCA_012797915.1 of Candidatus Zixiibacteriota bacterium. Taxonomy (GTDB): domain Bacteria; phylum Zixibacteria; class MSB-5A5; order GN15; family JAAZOE01; genus JAAZOE01. Next base: position 4,208 of record JAAZOE010000059.1, read on the forward strand.
CAGCGCCCGAGGCAGCAGTTCCACCATTTCAATCTTGACGTCCAGCTGGCCGAGCATGAACGCCCATTCGCAGCCGATGACCCCGGCCCCGATGATCAGGATCGACTGGGGCAGGGCGGGCAACTGCAGGAGATGATCGGAAGAAAGCACGTTGATGCCATCAAGCATGAGGCCGGGGAGGTTGGCCGGACGGGAGCCGGTGGCGATGATGACGTTTTTGGCCTCGATATCGAGTTCGGTATCATCGTTCTGCTGGACATGGATGGTGTGGGGGTTGCGGAAGGAACCGAAGCCGTTGTAGAGGTCGACGCCGTATCCCTTGAAGAGGGATTTGATACCGGAGACCAGGCCGCCGACAATCTTGTCCTTGCGGCCGAGCATGGCCGGCCAGTCGGCCTGCGGCGGCGTCGACAGACGGATGCCGAAACTGTCCGCCTGTTTCATCTTTTGGTACAGGTTGGCCCCGGCGATCAGGGATTTGGAGGGGATACAGCCCCGGTTGAGGCAGACGCCGCCGACGGTGTCTTCCTCGATAACGGCCACTTTGGCGCCTTTGAGGGCGGCCCGGATGGCGGCGGTGTAGCCGCCCGGTCCGGCGCCCAGAATGACTAGGTCATACATACCGACAGGTCGCTCCTTTTAAAAACGGCGCAATCGGCCAGGGCCGATGCGCCGGGACAGTCGTTCGAACGAATACCATACCGACAATACGCGGTCGCGATCATCCCCCGCTAAGGGTAACGATCACGACCAGTGAATCGATGGTGATTCTGAAATCATCCCGCGGGATGGCCACCGGATAGATGCTGAACCGCCCCCCCTCGAGGATATCCTTGATCACCTGCAGGTTGGTGATATACTGGATGGACTCGTTCCATTCCACGGTTACCGTTCTGTTGCCGGGGATGGTCAGGCCGGTGAACACCAGTTCGGTCGAGGAATCGACCACCATCTGGGAGTTGGTCCATTCCTTGGTGGTGTCTTCTTCCAGGAACAGCTGGAAGGTCACCCCGCCGGCCAGATTGTTTCTGGCTTTGAGGTAGAAGCCGATGCTCTCGATATCCTTGATTTTGTCCTGGTTTTCCAGAAAATCGGGGTCGTCCCGCAGATCGACAACCAGCTTGACGCCGCTATCCTGCCCCGGGTAGGTCGACACGGTGACGATCTGGGAATTCTTATCCGGCACCAGTTTGGCGGTCGCCACGTAGGTGCCGGTCATGATGCATCCCACCGCCACGAGTGCGGCCGCAACAAGCGAAACGGCCGACCATCTATTGATTTTCATCGTCGCCGCCTCCTATTCTTTCCCGAAATAGTAAATGACGCCACCGGTCACCGACAGCGCCTTTTTCGAAGTGGAGTTGTCCCAGGCCGCGATATTGCACCGGCCGCGGACTTCGATATCCAGCATTTTCATGACCCCGGCCGCCAGTCCAGCGCCAAATGACCACCCCGATTTATTAGCCGTGGTGACTCCTTCCCGTTTGATGGCATAGACCCCGCCGCCGATGAACAGGTACGGTTTGGGGCCGATGCGGGCCGGCAGCCCGCCCAACAGCAGGTCGAGGCCGTAGTGGTTAAACGTCGAACCATCGCGGCTGCCGACGCCGGCGATCTGGACATCGCCGTACGAGCCGAAATTGGCATTCGGTTCGGCCACCAGCGGGCCGATAATCCGGAACCGGAATTTAAACCCATACGTTTTGCCGGTTTCCTGGTCGTCCTGGGCAATCGGGTAAAGCCCGCCGGCGACAAGGCCGAAACCGGTTTTCTCGGCCAGCGCTCCGGCCGGCAGAAGCAGCGCCAGCAGGACACAGGCTAGCAGTTTTCCTTTCATCGTTCCTCCCGTCTGGGGGCCGTCTTGCATACTGGACGAAGTATAACCCCCATACGTGGAACGGTCAACAGCTATTGATCGTTTCCGGGCGATGCCGGCCGGCCCGCAACGGCCGGCCGGGCTGTCCCGAACCTGCCGGCGGGGCCTGGTCGATACTATAATACAGGAACATTTTTGTATTGTTTGTTAAACTTTTATATCGGCCGGGGCCGGCGGCGGGCACAAACGGGGCGGCGAATTGTTTAATTTCATAGGAGTTTTTGCGGAAACGGAAAATTTCCGGGCGGGGCGATAAATTGCTTGACAGAATCCGGATTGGCGGTTATATAAGCATGGTTTACTAAACAAAGAGAAGGTTTATCATAAACCGATGAAACTGGAGATCGGACACAAAATTAAAGACCTGCGGCTGGCGGCCGACCTGACCCAGTCGGAACTGGCCGACCGCGCCCAGTTGACCAAGGGATTTATCTCCCAGCTGGAAAACGACCAGACGTCGATTTCGCTGGATTCGCTTTTGGATATCCTGGACGCTCTGGGCGTGGGGATCAGCGAGTTTTTCGCCGGCGACGGCGAACCGGAACGGGTCGCCTACACGGTCGCCGACCGGGTGCCGGTCGAGGGTCGGGGAGCCTCGGGGTTCGACCTGCTGGTGCCGGGCTCGACCAACAACCAGATGGATCCAATCCTGATCACGCTCGAGCCGGGGCAGTCGCTGCCGCCGGAGGAGCCGCACACCGGTGAGGAGTTCGGGTACGTGTTGTCGGGGCAGTTAATGGTCCGGTTCGGGAAGAAAAGCTATCGGTTGAAGAAGGAAGAGTGCTTCTATTTCGAATCCGACAAGCGGCACCAGTTTCAGAACAAGGGCAAGAGCAAGACAACCTTTATCTGGGTAACCACCCCGCCGCAGATGTAGGCGCGGGGCGGGTTGGAGGTACAGGGATCATGAAGAAACTCGGACGGCACCTGTTGGTCGAATTCACGGGTTGCGACGTCGCCACGCTCAACAACCGGGACGCTATCGAGACGGCCTTGAAAGAGGCGGCGCGTCGGGCCGGGGCGACCATCGTCAATTCGACGTTCCACCAATACAATCCGCACGGTTTATCCGGGGTGGTCGTCATCGCCGAATCGCATATGTCGATCCACACCTGGCCGGAATACGGCTATGCGGCGGTCGACTTCTTCACCTGCGGCGAACGGGTCGATCCCTGGAAAGCCTGCTGGCATATCAAGGATGCCCTGGCGGGGCGCGACATGTATCCCCGGGAAGTTTCCCGCGGCATTCCCAGCGCCGGAGACGAGATCATTCCGCACAAGCCGCGGCCGGAAGAGGCGTACCGCGGCGGCCATGCGTAGGGGGGCTGAGGCGATGAAAGCGATCACGCTGAAGAGCCGTCAATCCAATCGATATTTATCGGCCGCCGACCGCGCCCGGGTCGCGGAAACGGCCAAGACCGTCGCCCCGCCGTTCATGATTCTGCGAACATCGGTGGTGACCGCCAACCTGGCCCGTCTGCGGGCGGCCATTCCCCGGGCGGAAGTGTTTTACGCCGTCAAGGCCAACAACCATCCGGCCATTCTGGAAACGCTTCACCGTCACGGTTGCTCGTTCGACATTTCCTCGCATCGCGAACTGGCGACGCTGGCGGCCATGGGGGTTGGTCCGGAGGCGACGATTCACAGCAACCCGATCAAGAGCATTCCCGAATTCGACGCCGCCGTGGAAGGGGGCGCCCGGGTATTCGTGGCCGACAATATTTTCGAACTGGATAAATTCGCCAAATACGGAGATCACGCCGGAGTCCTGCTTCGATTCAAAACCGCCTATGGCGGGTCGGTGGTCAACCTGTCGTATAAATTCGGCGCCGACCCGGCCGATATCCCGGCGATGCTTGACCGGATCAAGGAACTGGGGCTGACGTTCAAAGGATTCTGTTTCCATGTCGGGTCCCAATGCACGGCAATCGATAAATATACCCGCTGTATCGAAACCGCGCGGGAGTTAATCGCCCTGGCCGCTTCCAAAGGCCTGGCGACGGAAATACTCGATATCGGGGGCGGATTCCCGATTCCGTACACTGATGAGGTCCCGGCCATCGAGGCAATCGGGGCGGAGATCTCCTCCGCCCTCAAGGCGCAAATTGCCCCGGACATCAAGGTCGTTTGCGAACCGGGTCGGTTCATCTGCGGCGACGCCATGACGCTGTTGTCCTCGGTGATCGGCAAGACGGTTCGCGACGGCGTGACCTGGTATTACATCGACGACGGCCTGTACGGGTCGTTCTCCGGCCGGTTGTACGACCAGTGCAGCTATCCGATTCTGACCAACCGCAACACGACCTGGGAAAAGGCCGTCCTGGCGGGGCCGACCTGCGATTCGTTCGATGTCATCTACAACGACTGCCTTCTGCCGCCGCTCTCGGTTGGGGACCTGTTGATTTTCCCGGCCATGGGCGCCTATTGCACTGTTTCGGCCAGCGATTTCAACGGCTTGAAACTGACCAAGGTGGTCGTGGTAGACTGGTAACCATTCCCTGCGAAGGACGGACATGATGGAGCCGAAAAAAGACGACTATATCTATGAACAGTCGATGGAAGACCTTTGGAACGTCTGGTTCACGGAACTGCATCAGGGGAAATCGGGGCTGACGGTCAAGGTCAGCCGGCTGGTGGAATCGACCACCTCCCCGTTCCAGCGGATCGACATTATCGAGACCGAGGAGTTCGGCAAGGCGCTGGTGCTGTACGGGTCGCTGATGGTGGCCGAGCGGGACACCGATTCATACAATGAGATGCTGGCCCATGTGCCTTTGTTCGTCCATCCCAACCCGGCCGAGGTATTGATCATCGGCGGCGGCGACGGCGGCTGCCTGACCAACGTGTTGCGTCACCCCGAAGTCGGGCGGTGCACCATGTGCGAGATCGACGGGATGGTGGTGGAGGTGTCGAAGAGGCATTTCCCCCGGCTGGGGGTTGGGTTCGATGACAAACGCAGCCGGCTGGTAATCAACGACGGCAAGAAGTTTATTGAGGAAACCAGCGAGAAGTTCGATATCGTATTGCTGGACCTGTCCGACCCGGTCGGGCCGGCGGCCGACCTGTTCCAGAAGCCGTTTCATCAGAAGGTGTACGAACGGTTGAATAACGACGGCATCCTGGTGGCGCAGTCGGAGTCTCCCCTGTTCAATCCGGAGACGGTCAAGCAGATGTATCATAACCTGCGGGAGGTTTTCCCGATCGTCCGGATGTACACCTGTCATATGCCAATCTATCCATCGGCCCTGTGGTCGTTCGCGTTTTGTTCGAAGAAGTACGATCCACTGGAGGATTTCGATCAGGTCCGGTACGACAATACGGATTTGAAGGCCTGCACCTATTATAATGATGCCGTGCATTTCGGGGCGTTTGCCTTGCCGAGGTACGTGCAGGCGTTGATTGGTTGAGGGAAAGAAGTAGTCAGGAGCACAGGGCTCATGACCTACAAAACATTCCGGCCGATTCGCCGAGTAGCCTAGATAAATCGGGAACGAAACCTACCTGACTCGGCCGCGTCTCACCCGTCCGAATCGCGAGCGCTTGAATCCGCAGGTAACATGCGTTGTTTGTAAGTTACGCGAGTCGAGATCGGACAATTCCCACTGGCCAGCCTCGGTCGATTGCAGCTCCTGACGTGTCAGCGAATGAAAATACCGCCGGGGATTGCCGTGACAGTTGGGATCGCTGCACGGGCTTCCCGTCCGTCGCAACGTCAATTCAAAACGATGTACCCATGCTTCATCCGAATTCCATTTCGTTCCGAGAAGGTGGCGGTGAAGGCGTTTTCGGCCCAAATGGACAGCCTTCTGCATGTGTAGTCCGTGCATTGTTCCATCCGTGCAGATGGAGTAGTCAGGAGCACTCGCAGTAGAGGGGCTCCTGACCTTGTATGTTGATTTCCAAGTGATTTTTATATTCCAACGGACCGGGATGAAACTGTTCCTGACCTGAGGTCGTCAAGCCTGGTTTGTAGATAAGTTCTCCCGGCCCGTTGACGGATGACGCGACGCCGAA
>JAAZOE010000060.1 GCA_012797915.1 Candidatus Zixiibacteriota bacterium
CCCCGCCCGGATTGGGCGGGGCAGGAATCGGCACACTACTACTTTCCTTCCGCCTCCACGGCGGCGATGGCCGCGATGTTGACGATGTCGTTGACATCGTGCGTGCGCAGCAGAATGTGAATCGACTTCTTCAAACCCAGCATGATCGGGCCGATGGCCGTCGCCCCGCCCAGACGCTCCACCAGCTTGTAAGCGATGTTGCCGGCGTCCAGCGTCGGGAAGATCAGCACGTTGGCCTCGTCCTTCAGCGTCGTGAAGGGGAAATTCTCCATCAGCAGGTCCGGCGTCACGGCCACGTCGGCGTGCATCTCGCCCTCGATGACCAGGCCGGGATTGCGCTTGCGCACGATCTCGGTCGCCTCGCGGACGATGGCCGATTTGGGATGCCGCACGGAGCCGAAGTTCGAGAACGACAGCATGGCCACCCGCGGCTCGACCCCGAAGTTGCGGGCCTCACGCGCGGAACATTCGGCAATCTGGGCCAGTTCCTCGGCCGTCGGCTCGATGTTCAAAGCCGTGTCGGCGAAAAAGTACAGCTTGTTTTTCAGAATCATCAGCATCAACCCGTACACCCGCGTCATCCCCTCCTTCTGTTCGATGATTTCCAGGGCGGGACGGATCGCGGTCGGGAACGGCTGGGTGGCGCCGGTTAACAGCGCCTCGGCGTGCCCCATCTCGACCATCATGGTGCCGAAATACCCCCGGTCGCGCATCAGCCAGCGGGCCGCCGGGAAGGTCACCCCTTTGCGCATCCGCTTTTCATACAGCGCCTTGGCGTATTCGTCACGCAGCGGCGAATCGATCGGGTTGATGATGGTCAGACCGTCGACGTTGACGCCGACTTCGGCGGCACCCTTCTTTACCAGATTGGCGTCGCCCAGCAGAATCGGCTCGGCGATCCCTTCCTCGCGGATGATGTTGACCGCGCGCATGATCTTGTCGGCCCCGGCCTCGGGGAAGACGATCCGCTTGAGGCTCTTCTTGGCGCGGGTCTTGACCTGGCGGATAAACGCCCGGCCGGCCCCCAGACGGGCTTCCAGCTTCTCTTTGTATTCTTCGAGATCGAGTTTCTTGCGGGCCACGCCGGTTTTCATGGCCGCTTCGGCCACGGCCGTCGCCTCCCAGAGCAGCACGCGGGGATCGAACGGCTTGGGAATAATGTACTCCCGGCCGAACGTAATCTTGGTGCCGCCGTAGGCGCGGGAAACCGCGTCCGGCACATCTTCCTTGGCCAGCGCCGCCAGCGCCTTGGAGGCGGCGATCTTCATATCTTCGTTGATGGCGGTGGCGAAGCTGTCCAGGGCGCCGCGGAAGATGAACGGGAATCCCAGCACGTTATTGACCTGGTTGGGATAATCCGACCGGCCGGTGGCCATGATGACGTCCTTGCGGGCGTCGGTGGCGTCTTCATAGGTGATTTCCGGATCGGGGTTGGCCATGGCGAAGATAATCGGATCCTTGGCCATGCTCCGGACCATATCTTTACTGACCAGGTTCTTCTGGGACACGCCCACGAACACATCGGCGTCTTTCAGTGCATCGGCCAAGGTGCGGCAGTCGGTCTTGCGGGCGAAGGCCGCTTTATATTTGTTCATCTTGTCGTCGCGGCCTTCGTACAACACCCCCTTGGAGTCGGTCATCAGGATGTTTTCCCGCTTCACCCCCATGGTGATGTACAAATTGGCGCAGGCGATCCCCGCCGCCCCGGCGCCAGAGACGACCATGCGAATCTTGGCCGGGTCTTTGCCGATCATTTCCAGCGCGTTCATCAGCCCGGCGGCGGAAATCACGGCCGTGCCGTGCTGATCGTCGTGAAACACCGGAATGCCCATTTCTTTCTTGAGCGTCTCTTCGATGTAGAAACACTCCGGGGCCTTGATATCCTCGAGGTTGATGCCGCCGAAGGTCGGCTCCAGCAGTTTACAGACCTTGATGATTTCATCGGGGTCCTCGGTGGCTACTTCGATATCGAACACGTCCACGTCGGCGAACCGTTTGAACAGCACCCCTTTGCCTTCCATGACCGGTTTGCCGGCCAGAGCGCCGATATTGCCCAGCCCCAGTACGGCCGTGCCGTTGGACACCACCGCCACGAGGTTCCCCTTGGCCGTGTATTTATAGGCGTCGGCCGGATTCTTCTCGATTTCCAGGCACGGCGTGGCGACACCGGGCGTATAGGCCAGCGACAGATCGCGCTGTGTGGCGCACGGTTTGGTCGGAATGACCTCAACCTTGCCGGCGCGGCCCCTGCTATGATATTCTAACGCTTCCTCTTTAATGGACATGCCTCGTCTCCTGTCAATTGAATGGCCGGAAGGAGCCATCGTGAACGTTTATGCTGTCAAAGAATCTGCCAAAGAAAATGAACCTCACGGATAATACAAACCGGCCCGGAAGTCAAGCCCCAAGGCCGGTCAATCTGTGTATCCCCGATTCAGCGGTGAATCGCGGCTAACCGGCCTCCATACCGACCAGACCGCGCAAGCGGTCAATCTCGGCGGAGGTTAAATACCGCCATTTGCCGACCGCCAACCCGGTCGCTTCAATCCCCGCAAACGACCGTCGTTCCAACGAAATGACCGGATGGCCGATCGCCTTGCAGAGGTGCTTGACCTCCCGTTTGCGTCCCTCAGTCAACTCCAAGAGCACGACAGTCGTCCCCTTCTCCCTGCCCTCCACCGATGCTTTCGCCTGCCCGAGGCTGCCGTCGGGCAATAGCACCCCTTGGGAGAGGCGAAGCAGTTCTCTGGAGGAGACCTCCCCCGTCACGACCGCCCGGTAAACCTTGGCCACATTGAACCGGGGATGGGTCAAACGATGGGCCAATTCGCCGTCGTTGGTGAACAACAGCACGCCGATGGTATCCAGATCGAGCCGCCCGACCGGATTGACCCGCGCCGGCAGGTCGGCCAGAAGCGCCATGACCGTTTTCTTGTGATGCGGATCGGACCGGGTGGTTACATATCCGCCTGGCTTGTTCAGCAGGATATACGTGTATCGCGGGGTCGGCGACACCGGTTGGCCGTCGACGGTTACCTGATCGGCGGTTTCATCGATCATCTGCCCCAGAGCGGTAATAATCCGGCCGTTGACCGCCACCCGCCCGGCTTCAACTA
>JAAZOE010000061.1 GCA_012797915.1 Candidatus Zixiibacteriota bacterium
CCAGGGCGTTGATGACCGTGGCCAGCATGCCCATGTTATCGGCGGTGACCCGGGCGAGGCCGCTTTTGGAGGCGGCCAGGCCGCGGAAGATGTTGCCTCCCCCAACCACCAGGCCGATTTCCACCCCGGCGTCTTTCAGGCGCTTCAGTTGAAGACAGATGCGGTCGACGGCTTCCGGGTCGATGCAGTAGCGACCCGACCCCATCAGCCATTCCCCGGATAATTTGACCAGTACGCGTTTATAGCGGGGCGTATCCCCCATCGACTAATCCCCCAGTCGAAAACGGACGAACCGGCGAATCTTGATATTCTCTCCGATCTTGGCCACCGTTTGGGTCAACACATCGGTGATGGTGAGATCGTTGTCCTTGACGAACGGCTGCTCCAGCAGGCAGGCCTCGGAAAAGTACTTTTCCATTTTGCCGTCGACGATCTTCTCGATGATCTTGTCCGGTTTGCCTTCGAGTTTGGCCTGATTCCGGTACACTTCCCGTTCGGCCTCGATCATCGCCGCCGACACCTCCTCGCGGCTGACCACCTTGGGGTCGGCCGCGGCCACCTGCATGGCCACGTCTTTGGCAAAGTTGCGGAAATCATCGGTGCGGGCGACGAAGTCGGTCTCGCAGTTGATCTCGACCAGTACCCCGAGCTTGTCGCCGGGATGAATATAGGAATAAATGATCCCCTCGCTGGTGGTCCGCCCGGCCTTCTTGGCGGCCGAGGCGACCCCCTGCTCGCGCAGGTGCTTGATCGCTTTTTCGAAATCCCCGCCGCTTTCGGACAGGGCCTTTTTGCAATCCATCATGCCGGCGCCGGTCTGCTCGCGCAGATCCTTGACCATCTTCGCGGTAATCTCAGCCATGGTGCATGCTCTCCTTACTCGGCTCAGGCTTTCATCTCGAGGTCGTCGGGCGATTCGTCGCCGAACTCTTCGGTCACCGGATGCGCCTCATGCCGCGGCGGAGCCGGGGCGGGCGCGCTCATGCCGGCCAATTCCTGGGCGGTCGCCCCGTGACGGGCGGCATAGACGGCGTCGGCCAGTTCGCGGGTGATGACCCGGATCGACTTGATGGCGTCGTCGTTGGCGGCGATCGGGAAATCGATCTGGTCGGGATCGGAATTGGTGTCGCAGATGGCCACGATGGGGATATTGAGCTTCGAGGCTTCGGCGATGGCGATCTTTTCCTTGTGCGAATCGACCACGAACAACAGGCCCGGCAGTTGGTTCATGTCCTTGATCCCGCCCAGCACCTTCTCCAGTTTGGTCTGCTGCCGGGTGATGGAGATCGCTTCCTTCTTGGTGTACTTCTCGATCGTCCCGTCCTCGCGCATCTTCTCGATGTCTTTCAGCCGCTTGATGCCGGCCTTGATGGTATGGAAATTGGTCAGCATCCCGCCCAGCCAGCGGTCGATGACATAGTACGCGCCGACCCGATCGGCCTCTTCCTTGATGACCCCCTGGGCCTGCTTCTTGGTGCCGACGAACAGGATCGGCCGCCCGCTGGCGACCACTTCCTGGATTTTACGCTTGGCGGCGTCGATGGCGCGGAGCGTTTTCATGAGATCGATGATATAGATGCCGTTGCGGGAGGTGAAAATGAACGGCTTCATCTTGGGGTTCCAGCGGCGGGTCTGATGCCCGAAATGGACCCCGGCTTCGAGCAACTGCCGGATACGCGGATCAATCATTGTGGGACCTTTCTGGTTACGGCTTCCATTTCCATCATCCCCGACGGGCCGCGGAACGCGGACCCCCGCGCAGGTCCGGAAATGTGATTATTTGACAACTACGTTTACCGCTTCGAGAACTGGAACCGCTTGCGCGCTTTCGGGCGGCCGTATTTCTTCCGCTCGACCTTCCGTTCGTCCACGGTCAAATACCCGCCTTTCTTCATGGCGGATCGTAATTCCGGATTGAACTTGATCAGGGCGCGGGCGATCGCCAGGCGCATGGCCCCGGCCTGACCGCTGACCCCGCCGCCGCACGCCAGGGCGGTAATGTCCAGGCGACCGGCCATATCCGCCGCTTCCA